>JBEKOS010000034.1:0-24803 GCA_049521535.1 Terriglobales bacterium
TGCGTGTCATATCCATTGTGACCAGCGGATAGCCGTAGATATACGCCTCAGTCGCGGTGCTGACCGCTTCTTCGATGCCGGGTTGATTGCCTGCGGCGGCCGGCTTGGTTCCCGAATCAGTGCACGAAATTAATGCGAGGCAAACAGTGGTTATCAATACGAAGTAGATACTCTTCATGTCCATAAGCTCCTGAAGGTTGAATTAACCGCGTGATGCAACAGGGTAATTTTAGTACTCTCGAGTTCGGCAGGGCAGGCGTTGCGAACTGCCTCCCCGGTTGTTGACGACTACCCGGCGGTGTCGGCCGCTCTTTCGTCCGCCATCTTGGCTCCGGAAAGTCCATTCGTGCTCTGTCCAAAAGCCTCTCAGGCCCCCGCTACTTTCCGAGTTGGGCCAATGCGTTCTGCAGCGGGACATTTGAAATCTGAATCACTCCTGCAAACGGCGAATACAGCTCCAGGATCAGAAAAATTGCCATCGAAACGGAAAGCGCGCTGACGAACAACGAGGTAATCACCGTCCCGTTGCGCGGAGCGAAAAGGCCGAAACTGATAAAGATAACGGTAAGCCAAGAAACCACGATGACCAGCAGCGGCCGGGGGACGGAGTTGCTTTGCTGTTCCAGCATCAGCCACCGCGTTTGCCCCAGGGTGATCACGATGCTAAGCGCCTCGGATTTCGCCAGCCGCTGCTCCTCGCTCTTCGGAGAGAGCTCTTGCAGTTTGTCGTAGAAAAACTCGGCCCCGACCGGCGAGTTCGAGAGGGTGTAACGTGAATGGTCCGCCAACCGGCCCTGGTCGAGTGAGCTAGCGACCGTGGCGCGCAATGCATCGCGCGCTTCCTTCGCCTCCGGCCCGTAATGCGCCAGAACCCGGTCCAGCAGGACGACCTTGGCGGAAAATGAAATCAGTTCGCCTTTTTCGGTGTCGTAGGAACCTTTGGCCGAAGCAAGTATCAGGCCCAAGACCAGCGCCGCCATGGTCGCGATCAACCCCATCCCCAGCTTCACCAAATCAGTGGATTCAGGGCTCAGGTGCTCCGGGGGCAATACCTTCGCGAGGAACATGCCGAGCAGCGCACCGCCGAAAACGAATGCGAGCACGATCAAACTGACAGCGATGGAACTCATGAATTGGCTTTCAACCAGGAGTTGCTCATTTTAACTGCCTCACCGGAACAGCAAGGCCGCATGCAACATAAAAGCCGCCTTACGCGAGTTCATAGGCGCGTAAATCTCCCTTTTCACGATAGCCTCAGATCGAATGGTCGTCTACTGGTAGAAGTGACAGTGTTGAAACGGACAGCGGAACTGAAGAACGGCAGGCGCAGTGTGAGGAAATCACCGTTTCCGGTTTGGTCAAAAAGCACCGTGAAGTCCGGATGCTCGTCAGAGAGGGTTTAGCCCGAACCCTTATAGAGCCGCGAAGCGGCGGTGAGGGAAAAGGACGTGGTGGCGGCGAAAACTTGCACCGATCCGGAGACCGCACGCAAAGTGGCGGAATCGGGGCCGACAATGGTCTCGCCGCAGCCGTTGCCAATGCCTGGCTCGCGGCTTTCAGGCCTTCGAGAACACCTCTTTTGCGACCATGATGGCGCTCATCGCATTGGGCCAGCCTGAATAGAACGCCAGATGCGTAATGACCTCAATCAGTTCCTCCTGCTTGACTCCATTCTGCACGGCATGACTCAGGTGAAACCGCAATTGATCCGGACGATTCATCGCGATCAGCGCCGCCACGGTTGCGAGACTACGGTCGCGTTTGGAAAGCTGGGGACGTTCCCAGACGTCTCCAAAGAGTACGCTATCAGTTAAGTCGACGAGCTTGGGCGCAAAATCGCCGATCAGCTTCTCTGCCGCTGAAGGTTCTTTACTCATATTGGTTACTCCTGGTGATTACAGACCGGTCATTCGCTCGAGTTTTTCCGGGTAGCGAGATCCTTCCACCTTGATCCTGGAAGCGGCAGCATCGATATCACGGAGATCATCGGTCGTCAACTCGACGGCCACGGCTCCGATGTTCTCATCGAGGCGGTTTAGCTTCGTTGTGCCCGGGATCGGAACGATCCACGGCTTTTGAGCGAGCAGCCAGGCGAGTGCAATCTGAGCGGGAGTCGCCTTCTTCCGTTTCCCCATGCTGCCGAGCAGTTCAATCAGTGCCTGATTCGCCTTGAGCGCCTCGGGTGTGAAGCGAGGGAGCGTGCTGCGGAAATCGGAACTGGCGAACGTCGTATCCTCTTTGATCGCTCCCGTCAGGAATCCCTTGCCCAGAGGGCTATACGGCACAAGGCCAATCCCGAGTTCCTCGAGGGTCGGTATCACTTCCTTCTCGGGGGTTCTGGTCCAGAGGGAGTATTCGCTTTGGAGAGCCGTGAGCGGCTGGACGGCGTGGGCGCGGCGAATCGTCTTTGCGCCCGCCTCGGAAAGCCCGAAGTGCCTGACCTTGCCTGCTTGAATCAGTTCCTTTACGGCCCCGGCAACGTCCTCGATGGGCACGTTCGGGTCGACCCGGTGTTGATAGAGCAGGTCGATCGTCTCGACCTTGAGCCGCTGCAGTGAGCCCTCAACCGCCTGCTTGAGGTGCTCGGGCCGGCTGTTCAGGCCTGGCGCCCCCGGCCGGTTATCACTGCCACTAAGATCGAACCCGAACTTGGTGGCAATCACCACTCTTCCACGGAAGGGAGCGAGGGCTTCTCCCACCAGTTCTTCGTTCAGATACGGCCCGTAAACTTCGGCGGTGTCAAAAAATGTAATGCCGCGCTCCACTGCGGCACGGAGAAGAACGGTCATCTCCTGCTTGTCTTTCGGCGGGCCGTAGGAAAAGCTCATTCCCATGCAGCCGAGCCCGATCGCGGACACTTCCAAGTTGCTCTTTCCAAGTTTGCGCTTTTGCATTGTTTCTCCTATGAAATGTTTCCGGTCGAATTATCTCGTATTGAATCCACAGTACGTCGTTCTGACGCTGCTCTATGGACTTGAGCTCGAAAGGAACGGCCGCGTTCCGTTTTGGATTAACGCCATCACCGAGGAAACCATGTGGCAAATGACGTAGGATCTTCTCGCGCTCATGATGCTGCCTCTGCACGCTGCTGTTCGCGCCAGCGACCCGGTGGAATGCCTTCCCAGTTGCGGAAGGCGCGAACGAAGGAGTTCCCGTCCTCATATCCGAGAAGGTAGGCAGCTTCGTTCAATTCGAGGACAGAGTTATTAAGATAATGGCGGGCAAGCTGGTGACGGGCTTCTTCCAAAACGCGCTGGAAGCTGGACCCATCGTCTTGCAATCGTCGCTGCAAGGTACGGGAACTGATATGTAGCGCCGCGGCAATGTCCTCGATGGCGGGGCGGCGGCCAGTGAGTCTCTGTTGTATCGCTATACGGACGCGTTCGATAAGGCTCTCATCCGCGTTTTCCTCCTTCAGCTCTTCATCAAACTGCGGTGCCAGTATTCCCAGAAGCTCGGCGTTACGCGTGACGAACGGGCGATTGATGTCGGTAGCACGAAAAATGATGGAGTTGCGCGGAGTTCCGCAGACGACAGGGCAGCCGAAGTGTCGCTCGATTGTCTTCAGGTGAGCACGAGGTTGCACGAACTCCACGCGAACCGGGGAAATACGCGTCCCTGTGCCGACGCGAGCGGTCGACAGCACCCAGGCGAAGCAGCATTCGATAAGAACCGGAGGCTCGACCTCGTCGGCGAGAAGCCAACGGAACTGAATGCTCCACTCGCCGTCGTCCTTTTCCTGGAGGATCTCTTCCGGGCAGGTGAGCTGCTTATAGCGAGCCATTTGGTCTATGGCTGAGCCGAAGTTTGCCGACGAAAGAGCGGTGAGACCGATTGGATGAAATCGCTCGGTTTTTGTTTCTGTGCCGAGCAGAAGCCCGATGGATGGGTCTGTGCTGATCTCGCCCACGGCACGCCAAAGCGCAAAGAGTTCTTCAGTGTTGAGAAGCGCACGGGGTTGATTGATGAACGCCTGGGGGAGCCCGGCTCTGCGCAGGACGGCAGGGGCACGGACCCCAAGTTCTTCCAATCGTTGAAGAGTACTGCCCGAGAAGCGAAAGTGCTTATTCATAGGTTCACTCAGATCTGAGAGAAGCCATATCGATGGAGAAGCGGTACTTTACATCGGATTTGAGCAGCCTCTCGTAGGCTTCGTTAACCTTCTGGATCGAGATGACTTCGACATCGGCGGTGAGGTTGTGTTGCCCGCAGAAATCGAGCATTTCCTGAGTTTCGGCGATGCCGCCGATGTTCGAACCTGAAAAACTGCGACGGCGCATAATCAGGCCGAAGGCAGCAACAGCGAGAGGCTTCGCCGGAGCGCCGACCAGGGTAAGGTTACCGTCGCGCCGGAGCAGGTTGATATAGGCGTTGATGTCGTGGTCGGCGGAAACGGCATCGAGGATGAAATCAAAGCTCTCGGCGTGCTTTTGCATCTCGTCGGAATTGCGCGAGACGACGACTGCGTCGGCGCCGAGGCGAAGCGCGTCTTCCTTCTTGTTCGGTGAAGTCGTGAAGACCACGACCTGGGCTCCGAGCGCATGGGCGAACTTTACGGCCATGTGGCCCAATCCACCAAGGCCGACCACTCCGACTTTCTTGCCCTTGGTGACACCCCAGCGTCGCATGGGCGAGTAAGTTGTGATTCCAGCGCAGAGTAGAGGAGCAGTTCCGGCGAGGCTCAGATTGGAGGGGACACGCAGGACGAACTTCTGGTTCACGACAATGCTGTCGGAGTAGCCGCCATAGGTAACGCCTCCGAGGTGTCTGTCCGGCGCATTGAACGTGAATGCGACGTTCGGGCAGAACTGTTCAAGGCCGGCCCGGCACTCAGGACAGGTGCCGTCCGAGTCGACCATGCACCCAACCGCGGCGAAATCGCCGGGCTTGAATTTGGCAACGGCGGAGCCGACCCTCGTGACTCGGCCTACAATCTCATGGCCCGGAACAATGGGGTACACAGTAGGCATGAATTCGCTCCACTCATTACGCACCGAGTGAAGATCAGAGTGGCAAATGCCGCAGAACAGGATTTCGATTTGTACGTCCTGTTCGGTTGGTTCGCGCCTCGGTATCGTGCTAAAGGCTAGTTTCGATGTCGCACTGGCAGCGGAGTAAGCTTTTGTGTTTTCCATGTATCTAAACATAGATGTTCGCCGAGTGCGTTGATATGCAACACATGCCATTGTGCATGCAAAATACGCCAACATCCTGCCCGAGTGGCCACTCATCGTTGGCGGTAGTTTCCTGCGCACACGGATGCGATACGATCGCGTAGAAATAGAAGTGTGCGGAAAGGACCCGTCACCAGAGAAGACGCAACGGGCAGAGGCAGAAACGGATTTGTTTAGATTCCAACAACAGGCGGTCGGCAGTTGGCAATCAAGCAAAGACCGACGTATTCCGCGATGCAGCGAACGTGGTCACCAGCCGGGGCTCGGCACCTCGCGCACAGTTTCCGTCGGGCACCTCGCTCGTGCCGTCCCTCCGGGACTCGGGAATCTTCTGCAACTGTACCCAGGGTTCCCGCGCGCTTAAACCAGCCACGCGCGCTTCACGCTGGGCTAAGTTCTTTCGTGCCTCCGGCACTTCAGGATGAGGCGGTCGACTGCAGCAGGAATGGGGCGCGAGTTCCTTGGGCTCATCGACAGCGCAATACAGCGATGCACACGTGTTTCCGCGGTGAGTGAAGCGCGGGAGGCGTAGATGGATACCCTGTGATGGTTACCAACTAACTTCCGGGCGCGCGCAACTGCCCTTGCAAATCGGTCATGGGCTGCTGTCCCACGCGGATAAGGCCCTTGCGTGGGCGGTCGAGATCCACGATGACCGCCAGTAGCACCGTGATGGCAATAATCAGCAAGAACGTGGAGAAAACCTGGCGCCGGCCCTCGAGGCCAAATGCGTAGCCCACCATGGTGGCCGCCAGGACCGCAACGAGGGCGTTCACCAAGATTACCGTCTGCGGCACGTGATTTTGGATGGCCATCCAGCGCGCCGATTCCAGGTCGATGGCCTGGTTCAGCGACTGCAGCAGCAGTCCCGCTTTCACCGGGTTGGGATCTTTCTGACCATAGGCGACCGCCCGCGTCCAGAATTCGTTCTGCAAGCGTAGCGCATTCGCGCGCGCGGCCTTCACCTGTTCCACGTCGGCGCCGGCGTCGGCGAATCGCACCCGCACATCAACATAGTTGCGCAGGAGGCTGGCAATCTCCGGGCCCTCCGGATGAGGAAGCAGTTGGGCGCGCAGAAGAGAGGTTCCTATGGCATTGGCTTCATCCAAGACGATCTGCTTGCGGACCTCAAAGCGAGTCACGGCCATTGACATGGTGAAGGCCAGCAGCAAGCCAAGCACCCCCAGCACCGCATCCTCGACGACCGAGATTTTCGATTTGGTTTTCTCCGTTACCGTCGGTTGGGCGTTGAAGCCAAACCGGAGACCCGCTTCGCTTGCCGCCAACATTAACGCCATGAATGCAAACAGAATGACCCACTCGTTCATCCCGTAGAAGAAATCCCCATTCATTGATCTCTCCAATCAAACCGTTCCGGCAACCATCATAAACGGCGATACGCCGACCCGGGAGAAACGCGGCTAAGTGATGCCCTCCCGGCTCCATTCGGCGGGTGTTACCCGGGTAACTTGCGGAAATTTCGGCAGAAGGTCTTCAATGGGTACGTAGACATCGTAATGTCAAGCTGAGAATGCCGGACTGAAAGGAGTACCGAATGCGTCGAAACCGCGTGTTTTTCTTAATTCTCTCCATAGGCGTTTTATTTTGCGCTGCCCACGCAGCCACGTCCAAGGAAGCACAACAGTCACTCAACCAGTTACTGCTGGGGAAAGATGTGAAATCAAAGCTGGACATGCCTGCCTACAAAGACGGCCTCGATATCGAATTCGTGGTGAAGCCGGGCAAGGACACCGACGACCGCGGCATCGATATGAAAAATCTCGCCAAATACCTGAAGGACAAAGGGGTTGGCGTGGAGCGGGACGAGGAAGTCACCATTACGAGTGTAAAAGTGGATAGCGACCGCATCGAGCTGCATCTGGGCGGAGGCGGTGAAGGACGGGGGGCCAGCAAGAAAGCTGCGAAAAAGGGCGCCGGGTACAAGCGCGCCGGAGGAACCCGCATCAACTTTCGCTACGGCCGAGACGTGACGGACGCTGATTTGCAACCGGATGCCTTCCTGCCTTTTGCCGCCCGCATCCTGGACGTCAGCGCCGTGCAACACAAGTTGACGGTCAAGGAGATGCCCGACGACATGCAGCAGGCCATCGCCAAAAAGCAGATTGTGGACGACATGACCTATCAGATGGTGCTGCTGAGCAGCGGGGAGCCCGACCAGAAGAAGATAGACGACTCCAGCAGCGACGAATCCCTGCATGAGACCTGGTACTACATGAAGGAAGGGCACCGCATAGTGGTCAAGTTTGAGAATGGCAAGGTCGTAAACGTGCAGACGTTTTAACTAAGAGATGAGCCTGACCGGAGTGTGTTTCATACATTCCTGCTAGCTTGGTCAGCCCTGTGTAACAGGCGCTAAAGAGGGTGCGCGAGATCTCGATCCGTACCCGTCCCGCTGTCATGCTGAAGCCCGCCAACGCCAGCGGCGTTCTTTGCCGCGCAGGCGTTGGCGTGGCTGAAGCATCTATGCAACTCCCGTAAATACAGGGATTCTTCATCCACGCCGAATCTCGCGCGGAAAAACCACTCGCGCGGATTTGGCGGGCTTCAGAATGACAAAATGTTGTGAGCTGCACAAGTATTCGAGTTCTCACGCACGCTGTAAAGGGTCTAGCGGCACGACTAAAGTCGTGCCATGACACTTCCCGGCTTATGAAACGATTTCCAGGGCAGATTCACTGTCCTACGCAGCGGAAGCCATAGCTACTGTCACGACTGTCCGGCGCGACCCCGAAGCGGAGCGACGCGCGACAAAGCCTGGAGCTAATGCCCCAGGATCCACCGCGGAGGGTCCGGTATTTGCCCCCTGTCGGTCCTTCGGGATCCTGCGATTCGCTGTGAGCGTAATAGCCCGGATCGTACCAATCCGCCGTCCACTGCCAGACATTTCCGAGCATGTCATAGAGCTTCCAGGCGTTCGGCTGCTTTAGGCCTACTGCGTGGGTCTGATTCCCGCTGTTGCCTTCGTGCCATGCTATGGCATCCACGTCGCGATAACGAAGCGCGGTGCTTCCCGCGCGGGCCGCATACTCCCACTCGGCCTCCGTTGGCAACTTCATGCCCACGGCGGTGCAATAAGCCACGGCATCGTCCCAGGTCACGTTTTCAACGGGCAATTGGTCGCCGTGGAAATGGCTCGGGTTGATTTCCGTAACGTGCTGGTATGCCTCCTGGGTCACGGCGGTCTGGCCCATCCAGAAGCCCTTGGTGATCGTTACCTCGTGCCTCGGCTTTTCGTCTTCGCCGCACTTGCTGTCCCCGGGTGAGCAGCCCATTTGGAACTTTCCAGAAGGAATCCATACATAAGTGAGGTTGTCTTTGGGATTGACCTTGGAGGCTCCGGCAGGCGTTGCCTCGACTTCGGCCTTAAGCTGGATTCTCACGACTTTCTGGGCCGGTTGCGTCAGTTCGACGGTCATTTCCCAGGGTTTAGTTCCCTCGCCGGCGCTTGCGGAAATCAGGTGCTATTTGCAAGCCGCATCGGTCGTCAGCAGCAGGGTGGCCTTGCTCACTGCAGGCGGTGGTTCAGCGGAAGAGACGGCAGGAGCGCTTTCGGCGCGCTTTGCATCGGCCCGGTGCAATGCCGCGAGAAGGGCTTCTTCTGCTTTTGTGCTCGCGCCGGTTTCCGACAGAATCTCCTGAAGCTGACGCTCAATTTCCGGCACCACTTGAAAGTTGATCCCGCGTTCGGTGACAATACTTGCCACTCTTTCCGCCGGCACGCTTCCGCGCAGCAGGATGGTTATGTTTTCGAACGACAGGGGCTTGGGCGTGCCCTGCGCAGCCACACAAGGCGCCAAGGCCAAGGATAGTATCAGCGGCAGGGTGAATTTGCGGAGCAAGTTGATCCGCCCCTGTTTTCGCGGGTTGCCGTGAAACACAGCGTCAATCAAAATCATCCTGGTCGGCAGTCGTTGAGCGATCCTGTCAAGCCCTTCAGACTTACTTTACTACGCCTCTTTCAGTATCCCAAGCAAGTTGGGCGCTGCGAATCTTATTTTGCAATGAGGCATTGGAGCGATCTGCCTGCAAGCCCTGGCGATAGGTGTCAATTGCCTGTTGATACTCTCCGTTTCGCAGATAAAGATCGCCCTCGGCAATTGCTGCCTTAACTCTGCGGGCGGCGTCTTCTTTCGCCGCGGCCCGGCTACGGGCAACCTGGATTTGAGCCGTTGGACTGTCAGTTGCAGGTTTACCTGCAGGCACGGGAGTTGGCGTTTTCACGGGCGCGGGAGATGAACCGTCGGGAGGCAACCCTCCGGTGGGCTCCGGTTGCAAGGACGCAGGAGAGCCGCCTGCGCCACCGATAATCGCATCGCCGCCTTGCGATTTGCTGACTGGCGGCTGCAAGAATGCAGGCGAGCCGGAAGCGGCTGGCGCCGGTTGCAATTCCTTACCGTGTGAAGAACGCAAGATGAACGCAACCACTACCACAACCGCAAGCACAGCGGCCACTAAGAGCAGGACTCGATAGCGGCCCGGCTTGCCGGGCGTCTCGCGTGGCCCGGTAATGCCCTGCTCGATCGGTTCGGGCGATATTGCCGTTGCAGGATGGTCTGCCGGGGACGCCACTTGCCCATCGGGCTGCAGCGCAACCGAGTTCTCTGCTGCTTCTGAGGCGACTGGCATGTTCGCCAGGATGCGTGGCACAAGAGAATCCTGCGCAAGTGGAGACGGCTCCGCAGGGTCAGACGGACCTTCCCGCAAACTTCCTGCGGTCTCAACTCTGGCAGTCCGTTCGCGAGCCTCATCCAGGAGCGACTGTAATTCGACATCGCCGGGAAACTCGGCCAATGCCATTTCCAAAGTGACCACCGCCGTGGCGGCATCCGAAGCAGCCAGTGAGCGCCGCGCATTTGCCAGGGACTGGGCCCGGCGACCAGCCTGTTCCTCGACCGCGACTTGCTTCCGGGCCTTTTCAGCCAGTTGCCTTAACCTCGGCTCCGCGGGAAACCGCTCCAATGCCTTTTGGATGACCATCATCGCCGCCACCGCGCTCCCGGCCGCCAGTTCACGTTCGGCCGTTTCGCATGCCTGTGCTGCGGCGATTCGTCGCTTGGCGTTTTCCTCGGTTGTTTCCAGCAGCCCGCGCAGATCGTGCAGTTTCTTCTGATCAGGGAATGTCGCCAGCGCCGCTTCCAGTTCATGACGGGCACCGGCAAGATCCCCCGCCTGCAACCGGGCCTGTGCCGCAGCGTGCAGGCGATCAACCTCCGCGCGCACGGCTTGTTCGTGATGCAGGCTGACAGCCAGTTCCTTCAGCGCCTTCACCCGTTCCGAATCCGGCGCCAGTGCCTCTGCCTGGCGGATTGAGTCGAAAGCCTCCTTGAATTGCCCCTGATCCAGCAGTTCTCGCGCGCGCTGGCATAGCTCGTATTCCTGGGCCATGATGCGTTCCAGGTTCGCGCGCCTCTTCAACGCGACGGTATTCGCGCGGTCCAAGCCCAGGGCTTCATCCAACAGGCGCGCCGCCGTCTGCAGGCGGCCCAGCCGTTGTTGCTCATCGGCTTTCACCACCAGCTCTTCGATCCTGCGGTAGAGGTCCTGGGCCTGCTGCAGACGAAACCCCAGGCTCGATAGAGCCGGGCTCGCAGGATCAACCCGTAGGGCCTGCCGTAACATCTCGTCGGCCGCCGCAAAATTCCGGTTGAGCAGCGCCTCTTCGATGCGGGTTCTGACCATCTCCACCCGCACTCGTCTCTCGCGCTGCGCCAGCGCCTCGTTGATTTCGGCCTGCACCTCGCCCGCACTCTCGTTGCCGGGATCCATAGCCTGGATTTCGGCAAGGATTTCCAAAGCGCGCTCGTAATTTCCCATGCCCTGGGCCTCGCGCGCCGTTGTCAATTGTGAGGCGAAGAACGAGTGTTTCAGTTTGTGGAAAACCCGCGACAGCTCAAGCGCAAACTGGTGGGCGTCTTCATAGCTGGCGGACCTCTGTTTGCCCAGGACCCTGGCTACAATCTCCGCCAGCCCTGCCGGGAAGTTCCCGTAATGGAAGATCGGAGGAGCAGCGTCCAAACTCATGATCTTTCCATACGCAGAGGGAATGGTGTCCGCTTCGGTGGCAAAGGGCACCGCGCCGGTAAGCAGTTCGAAAAGCACCACGCCCAGCGAAAAAACATCACCCCAGGGAGACATTGGAGGCAGCCAGTGCTCGGGAGACATGTAAGGGAAACTTCCGGCAACGTCTTTGGACGTGAGAGATTTAGTGCCCTTGGCCTGGGCGATGCCAAAATCGATGAGTTTTACCGAGCAATCGGACTTGACGATGATGTTGTGCGGCTTTACATCGCGATGGATTACCGGCGTCGGCCGGGCGCTGTGCGCGGCTTGCAGAGCCTTGGCGGTTTGCAGCACAATGAACAGCTTCTCAGCCAGATGAAGCTGCCCGGTTTTGATGAGTTTGTTTAAAGGAGTTCCGGGAATGTACTCCATGACCAGGTAGGGACGGCCAATCGAATCAATGTCAAACGAGTAGAGCGTGACAATATTGGGATGATTGAGCTTGGCGAGGGTGGTGGCTTCTTTTAGAAACTGGCGGTTGGAGGCCGCCCGCTCTTCGCCATCCACTTCCAGCGTAAGAACCTTGATGGCAACGTCACGGCCGAGTTTATCAACCGCGCGGCGCACCGCGCCGAAACCGCCGCCGCCCAGCAGTTCCTTGAACTCGAAATCCGGGATGTGAGTAAATAAATCCTGCGCGGGCACGCCGTTCCGCCCCTGGGTGTCTACCCGAATCACCGAATGCTTGTCCGGGCGCAAAGCATGAGACAGGAACCTATACGGAGTTCAGCGCCCGCCACAGACACTCACCCAAAAACTAGCATCGTGAATGGGGCAGGTCAATATGCACTCATGCGCTCATGAACCGAAGGTAACGCAGCATCAGATAAGGACTTGCCAGAGGTTCTCGTTGCACTCAGGCTGGTGTCTTGAGAAACAGGGGAAGCGTCACTTCTTAGAGCGTGTGTCGTGAATGCTTGCCGGCTTAGACGGTCCAATGACGCAGGCGCTAAACACGGTGCGTGAGATTCCGCGTTTTTGTGCAGCCCCCAACCTATGTAATTCTGAGCCCGCCAAATCCGCGCGAGGCGTTTTCCGCGCGAGATTTGGCGTGGCTGAAAAATCTCTGCATCTGCGATGAGTTGCATAGATTCTTCGGCCACGCCGTTGCTGGTGCGACAGACATGCGCGGCAACGGCGGGCCTCAGAATGACAAGGACGTTGGTTCAGGAAGTCAGATGCATTTCGGCGCGCAGCTCGGCCGGTATAGCAATCTGTCCCTTGGAGCTGAGTTGAGAATGATGTACTACCTATGGAACAGCCGGGCTTACTCCGGCTTGCCCGTGTAGTGCTGTTCACGGTGAACATCGGCGTGGTCTTCGAGGCATTCGAGATGCGTGATGACCTCGGCGGGCATCCCCAGTTCGGCGGGCAGGCGTTCTTCCAGAATCGTGGCGAGGCGGTGGGCTTCACTGACTGATGTCAAGCGCGGGAACAACAAATGCACTTCAATGATCTGGCGGTATCCGGTGGTGCGGAAGCGCACGCCATGGTATTGCAAGGCCAGTTCCGCGCAAATGGCATCCAGCGTTTCCCGAATCTTGCGGCCGGCTTTCGGGTCCGAGTAATCCAGCAGTCCGACCGCCGAACGCCAGACCAGATGTCCGCCTGACCACAGGATATTGACGGCGACGGCAATAGCCACCAACGGATCGAAGGGCTTCCAATGCGTCAGCAGCACCAGGCCCAGTCCGCCCACCACGCCAAAGCTGGTCCAGCTATCGGTGAGGACATGCTTGCCGTTGGCTTCGAGAATCAGGGAATTGGTTCGCCGGCCGGTGCGCAGCAGATAGTAACCGAGGCCCGCATTGAGAATCCCAGCCGCCAGCACCACCAGTGCGCCAGCGCCCAGGTGCTCCAACTGCAGGCCGGCGATCCACTTGCGGACCGACTCGAAAATGATAATGACCGCGGCGACCACAATCATGGCCCCTTCAAATCCGGCGGAAAAAAAGGTAATCCGCTCGTAACCGTAGTGGAATTGCGAAGAGGCCGGTTTGGAGCTAAGCCGAAGACTGAAGGTGGCAAAGCCCACGGCGACTACATGAATGACCGACTCGGCGGCGTCGGAAAAAATGGCAGCCGAGTGCGTCATGAAATAGGCTGCGGTCTTGCCGACCAGCATGGCCAGGCCAAAAATCAGGGAAATGCGCATGGCGAAGCGCGCATCGCGCAGTTCGCGTTCGTCTCTCCGGGTTGCGCCGCTTTCCATGGCTTGCACAGGCACGACCTGTTGGTCTTGAGACTGCTCCAATCCGGTGTTGAATTCAAGAGGTCGCTTTCACACTTGCAGGCGGCTCAGGCAAACGTCTGCGCCATGCAGCACGCAGGTGTCGAATTGCTCGTGCGCATCGCGACGGACTGACTTCATCGTCCATAGAGCGCCGCTCGTCATCGCCCCTTTCAAGAAAGGCTCGCGCTCCGGATCGCGGGCACTCCTGCAGGAATAGATAGCCAGCGGGGTCACGATCTCAACAGAGAAACCGTTGCCGTGGCGGACGATCCTGGTCATGACGCCAATACCCAGAGTGGGAGTGGTCGCCATAGTGAGCGGCACGACCAGGCGGCCGCCCTCACTCAGCCGGTCGAGCCAAACTGGGAGGGGATGCGTGGCGCCGGCGTTGATCAGCATGGCATCACACTCGCCCGGATCGAAGGCAGCGCCGTCGCCGGCATGCACCGTCACGTTGGGATAGGAGGACAAGTAGGTGGTAGCGCGAGCGGCGAGGTCAGGATTGACTTCGGCGGCCGCGACGCTTGCGTCCGTGCCAACGACCTCCGCCATGATTGCCGTATAGTAGCCGGCGCCGCAGCCGAGGTGATAGGCGCGGTCGCCCGCCTTGAGGTCCAGCGCATCAATCCAGCGCGCCAGAGCGCTCGGCTGCCCGTTATTGATGTCCGCGGCCTTGTCAAGCACCACAACGACGTTGTGATACAGATGCCGAGGATCGTCAACCCTGGTATACGTCATTTGCACCGCGCTCATGGCCGAAAGGCCGCGAGCATCGGAGGAGCCGATTTCCCAGGGAGCGGGGCCCAGAAATTTCTCTCTCGGTACGCGGGCAAACGCCTCTAGTAGAGCCAGGGAACGCACATTGGCGGCATACCGGATCTCATCGGCGTAAAAGCGGCGGCAATCGTCGATGGTCATGTCGCTCATAGTCTAGACGACGTGAGTGTCCCATTGCGACCGGGCATCCCGCAGGCAGGGTGGCGATGCAGTTGGGAGATTGCCGCATTTCTTGTCATTCTGAGCGAAGCGAAGGATCTTGTAACTTGCTGGAAGAAGAAAATGCAAAGATCGTTCGCCTCGCAAAGGATGACAAATGCTTTGGGGAGAACGTGGCCGGAAAACCAGAATATCTCCGCGCCATGGCGATTGGTCTTCGGTTCTTCAATCGCCAATCACAAGAGTACTAATTGCAAGTTGCTAGGATGGTGCTTATGGTTCCCTCGCCTCTCGCCGATACCAGCGCGCAACCGCTCGAGTACGATGCCCTGCGTGACCTGCTCCGCGCCTATACGCAGTCCGTGCCGGGACAGTCACGCGTTGCGCAGCTTGCTCCGTCCGCCAACCGCGCCTGGATCGAGCGCCAGCAGCAGCTTGCGGCCGAAATTCGCGAGTATCTGCGGGCGGGCGGGCGCTTTGACTTCAGCGGACTGGTGGACACAACACGGCTGGTCGAGAAAACGCGCGTTGAAGGGGCATCGCTTGCGCCCGAGGAGATTCGCGACATTATTGCCCTGGTGGATCGTGCGGCTGAATGGCTGGAAATTGCACTGCATCCGCCTTCGGCAATGAAAGCCCCGGCAGGGGCCCACGATGAAGGATCCGGCTCGCCCTGGCCGGCCGTTGCGGCCCTGTCGTCGGCCATCATTGACTTCACTGGCTTTCTGCGACAATTGCGCAACAAGATCCTTCCTGACGGCGCCCTGGATGATCGCGCCTCACCTGATTTGGCGCGCATACGCCGGGAGATCGAGCGGCAGAAGCGGCAAATTCAGGCGTCGCTGCAGGCTTATGTTCGGCGACTGGCCGACGCCGGCAGTGCCCAGGAAGAGTTGGTTACGATTCGCGGCGAACGCTTCGTGATTCCCATCAAGGCGGAGCAGAAGCGCCGCGTCAACGGCGTAGTGCATGGCGTCAGCTCCAGCGGCCAGACGGTCTTTGTCGAGCCTTTGGAGACGATCGAACAAAACAACGACCTGGTGAGGCTGCTCGAAGACGAGCAGGAAGAAATTCACCGCATTCTGCTGCAAATGACGTGCAGCGTAGCCGAGTTAAGCGGCGCCATCCTGGCTGCCGGCGATGCACTTGCGGAGCTGGAGCTGCAGTTTGCCAAAGCTCGCTTTGCCCAGGATTATCAATGTGTTCGCGCCACCGTGGGCATGGGAATCTCGCTGCAAAAGGCGCGCCATCCTTTGCTCGAACGGACCCTGCGCCTCCGGCGTGGGGAAGTTGTCCCAATTACCGTGGAACTCGGCGCCGCAGCAGGAACTGAGCTGATCATCACCGGGCCAAACACCGGCGGCAAGACCCTGACGCTGAAGACGGTGGGGCTGCTCAGCCTGATGGCACAATCCGGAATTCCTGTCCCCGCGCAAAAGGCTGAACTGCCGATCTTCGATGCGATACTGGCCGACATTGGCGACTACCAGTCTATTGAGCAGAACCTCTCCACGTTCTCGGCGCACCTCACGAATATCGACCGGATTTCGCGCACGGCTACATTGCGTTCGTTGGTCCTGCTGGATGAACTGGGCTCCGCCACCGATCCCGAAGAAGGGGCCGCGCTCGCAGTGGCCATTGCGGACTATTTCCGCCGGATGCGCGCCCTGACGGTAATCTCCACCCACCACACCGCGCTCAAGGTTTTCGCCGCCAATACCGGGGGTGTGATCAATGCCGCCGTGGGCTTTGACGAGCAAACCTTGCAGCCAACTTACGAGCTGCAAATCGGGATACCAGGGGCATCTGCCGGCATCAACATCGCACAGAGGCTGGGCCTAAATGCTGAAATCATTGCGTCGGCGCGAGCGCGCCTCGGCACGCAATCGGAAGACGTTGCCCGGTTTCTCGACCGGCTGCACGAACAACTGCGCCTCGCCGAGCAGGAGCGCGCGGTCATGCGGCAGCGCGAACAGGAACTCGAACGGGAACGCATCCGCCTGGCCGCCGAGGGCCGGCGGGAGGAAGGCGAAAAGATTCGCGAGATGGAGCGCAAGCTCGAAAGCCTGCTTAAGGACTTCGAATATCACGCCCGCGAGGCGGTCGCCGCCGTGCAGGATCGCGCCTCCGCTCTGAAATTGTCGAAAGAGGCCGAACGGCGCATTGCCAAGTTGCGTCGTGATTTTCAGGAACAGTTCAATCAGGCCGTGGTGGCGCATACCACCGGCGCCGACCAGGGGGATGGCGCGGCGCAGCCGCACGTGGTGAAGCACGTTTCGGTGGGCGACACCGTGCGGTTGAAGTCTCTAAGCCGGAGCGGCACGGTTTTGCGACGTATCGGCGACGATTCCTTCGAGGTGCAAGCCGGCCCGATGAAAATGAAGATCGCGCGCGACGATATCGCCGAGGTGGTGAATCAAATATCACGCGCGGCGGAAACACCGGTTCAGGCAGCGCGGGCAAAAGGGATTACGGTATCGCTGTCTTCCGGAGAATCGATGCCTCCGGAAGAGATCAACGTCATCGGCCAGAACGTGGATGAGGCCACGCGAGAAGTGGAGAAGTTCATTGACCGCTCATTCCTTGCCGGACTCGAGCGGGTGCGCGTCGTGCATGGCAGCGGCATGGGCATTCTGCGCAAAGCGCTAAGGCAATGGCTGAAAACCCATCCCCAGGTGGCTGCGGTCACCGAACCGCCGCAGCACGAGGGCGGCGGCGGGGCAACGATTGTGGAACTGCGAAGCTGATCTGCTTGCTCACGCCTGTTACCGTCACCCGTCTAACAGCAGATTGCGAACTTCGAGTGAGCCTCCTTCCGTAACCAATAAAACGAATCGGGCCGGACGCGAATCCTTGCCCACAAGAGCAAGAATTGGGCTACAATCTGTTGTTTGCATTAAGTGAGAACGTACATGCACCATAAAATCATTGGTTTGGTGGTGGTTCTGGTCTGGTCGCTTACCGGCAACGCCACGGCCACGACAACGCGACGCGCAAAGGCAGGCACGCGCAAGCCGGTGACTCACTCCAAGGCCGCAAAGACTGCGAGCACAAAAACGGTCAGCAGCACTCATCACTCTGCTGTGTCATCGAGCAGCCATTTGCAGCACGCGGCGCAAACATCGCCCCACCGCACTCGGCACGCCCGTTGGAACCCCATGTTTACGGCGGATCATGAAATGCTGGTCAGGCAAAACCTGGAACTGGATGAACTGGAACTGCCCCGCATCGCCAACGAGGATGAACTGTTCTCCCGGGAGCTGAACGGTGAATTAGTGCCCGTGGAAGACAGTGACAGCCTCGTTGTCGCAGCCAACCTAGCCGAGAATCACCGCTACTGTAAGCCGTGGACCAGAGATTTTCTGGAAGATCTCGGCGAAGCTTATTACCAGGAATTTCACGTTCCCATTGTGGCCACCTCGCTGGTGCGAACTGCCGAGCAGCAAAGACGCCTGCGACGGCAGATTCGCAACGCAGCCCCGGAAGGCGGCGCCACAGCTTCGACTCATCTTGCCGGCGTGACCGTGGACATTCTCAAGCGCGGCATGACCGCAAAACAGCACGCCTGGCTGGAACAGTATCTACTGCCCCTTAGAGAGGCCGACGTGATCGAACCCATCGAAGAACGGCATCAGCCCGTCTTCCACATTGTGGTCTTCAATACTTACGGTTTACCGAACCAGTCCGATGAAATTTGGGAAGCCTATCGGGCGCCGCAAGGCGAGGTAGCGAGCAGCTTCTGACCGGACTTCGGCTGCGTACTGAATGGGCCAATTACAACATTCATTTCAACCGCGGGGGTGCCGGGTTTTTGCTCGTTCCAGCCACGACTGAAAGCGATTGGGCAAGGAACCAAAGCAATTGGACCACGTGACATTACGAGCTAACACTAGCGACATCATTTGTCCGTTAGCTCGCACTGCGGCAACAATCTCAAGCCCGCTGTCCTTGAGTAGGCAACCGATTGCGGCAATAACGTCTTCTTGCGAGTTGTCGCAGTTCGCGCTGAAAGTAGATAGTTGCACGATCGTTGCCTGGGATGTTCTTTGAACAGCCGATGTGAGAATTCCAAGGTCGCGCGGATACATGTTGCCAAGATTGGGACCTTTGACGGAATGTCGATTAAACATGTAGGGATCAAAGGAGATAAGAACGAGATCACCAGCCGCAATGATGCCCTGACGGAATCGATCACGCCAGTCTCCCTTGTAGACCTCGGCGCCTATGCAGTTCGGTGTGCGCTGGATCTCGCTCAACCACAGTCTCAGTTCCTGAATCGTGTGCTCATCCTGTTCGCAGAGCAGCAGCGAGTACTGGCACAGGTTCGGCCAAAGGCTTGTCAGTAACGCAGCGCTATTTGGGTACCCGCTTTCTCGCGGCACGTTTTGCACTATCCTATGCCACGCTTGCTCGTACGGAGTCTGTTCCCCGGGGAGCAAATCGCGAACAAGTTCGAAAAGGCTCGCAGTATCGTCGCGTTTGGGGCGCTCTTTGGCAAACGGGGCCATGGAATACGCGTCGACAAACGCCAGTCGCAGGGCGTAATTCCGGCAAGCTTCCACGATTTCGCATAATACCCAGTGCTGAAGCAAGTTCCCAACATTTCCCCTATAGATCGGCATTTTTCGGCTCCTGATAGAAGTCTAATCAACCGGCTCCCTTCCCAATTTCAGGGGGCAGTTGTTTGAGGGACACAGCTTCCGGGCAGAGTTGAGCGCAGGACTTGAATGACCCGCGGCCTAGCACTCAGGAGCTAACTCGCTGTCCTGATCGCTGATAGCTGATAGCTGAGTGCTGAAGGCTGCCTTGCCTGCTGCTTGCGGCTGGTTTAGATTCCACTCATGGCCAATCCGGGTGATTTCGCCTACACCGTCAAACAGCAGGCGGACATCGTCCGAATTGTCGGCGACTATGTCAAGCTTAAGAAGTCCGGCGGGCAGAACTTTACCGGCTTGTGTCCGTTTCATCAGGAGAAGACACCTTCCTTCTCGGTCCATGCGACCCGCCAGTTTTATCACTGCTTTGGTTGCGGTAAGTCGGGAGACGTCTTCGACTTTATACAAAAAACCGAAAACATAACCTTTCCCGAGGCAGTGCGGCTGGTCGCACAGAAGCTCGGCATCCCCATTCCCAAGGCGACCTTCAACAGCGAGGCGGAAGCCAGCGAAGCACGGTTGCGCGGGGCGCTCCTCGACATGCACGAGAAAGCCTGTGCCTGGTTCCAGGAACAATTGAGGCGGCCCGAGGCAGCGCATGCGCGCGCCTACCTTGTTGACCGCGGCTTGAAGGAAGAAACGATCGCCCGGTTCCGCATCGGTTACGCACCTGATTCCGGATTCCTGCTGCGTGACTGGTTGCGCCGGGATTTCGACGAAGAACGGCAGCGGGCAAGCGGGTTGTTTTCGTGGAAGGAGCAGCTGCCAGAAAGAGTCGTTGGTCGGCAGCCGTTGGTCGATAGTTCGCGCCAAGACGAAAGACCTTCAACGGCGCACCAGCCAGCGACCAACGCCCAGCAACCAACGACTGCACTGCTCTACGCCAAATTCCGCAATCGGGTGATGTTTCCTATTTGCAACGAAGCGGGCCGTACCATTGCCTTCACCGGACGCACGCTGGCTACGGACGAAAAACAAGGCCCGAAGTATCTCAATTCCCCGGAGACGGCGATTTATTCAAAGTCGCATGTGTTGTTCAATCTGGATAAGGCAAAGGAAGCGATCCGCAAGCTGGATTACTCGATACTGGTCGAAGGCCAGATGGACTGCATTTCCGTGTTTGCGGCGGGACCGCATAACGTGATTGCCAGTTCGGGCACCGCCTTTACCGAGGCACAAGCCCGGCTCCTCGCACGTTTCAGCCGGAACATCGTCGTCAATTTCGACCCTGACACGGCCGGAGCGGCTGCCGCGGAGCGTTCGCTGGCCATGCTGGTCGGACAGGAGTTTCAGATCAAGGTGGTGACTCTGGAGCAGGGCTACGATCCCGACTTGTACGTACGAAAAAAGGGCTTCTCCGCCTATGAAGCGGCGCTTAGGCGCGCACCCACATATTTCGACTACCTGATCGAGCAGGCGCAAAAGCGGTTTCCACGTTCGCCCCAGGGAAAAGCGCAGGCAGTGAGCTTTTTGTCGCCGCATGTTCAGCGCGTGCCCAACCGCATTGTGCGCGACGAGCTCGCTAATGAAATCGCGCAGAAGCTTGGGATCGACTCCGCCGTGCTGCGGCAGGAGTTCAAACACGTGGCCATGGCGCGCGGCGCGCAGCCGGTCAGGGTGCCTGTGACGGCACAACTCACGAAGGCTGAGCGCATTTTGATTCGCGCGCTCGCATCGCCGGCGGAATTGTTGTCCGGTGAACCGGTGTCGGCCCGGGACGAATCCGAAGCGGTGTTCGATCCCACACAGCAGGCACGGCTGGTATTCTCCAGCGAACGACTACATGAACGGCTCGCCTCGGAGTCGCTGGTCGAAGAACTGCTTCGGGCAAACGGCGCTGATCCGCTTGCGCTGCCATTGGGGGAGGCTGATCGTTCTTTACTGGCAAGTGCACTGTTGCTTGACGAAAGTGACTTGACTCCGGAGGAGATGGAAAACGCGATCGTCGCGCTGCGCCATAAGAAGCACCTCCACCTGAGAGACCAGGAGCTGCGACAACGAATTGTCGAGGCCGAACGACGCCAAGACCATTTAGAGGTGGCCCGGTTGGCGAAGGAAAAATTGGAATTGGATAGGGTGATGGCGGCGGCCCGGTAAGTCTTGGAAATTCATCGATTCCATCCGAAACCAATTCCGACTCCAAACCATCTAATTAGGGCAGCGGTTCGTACGGCTAAGTGCATGATTCAAAAGCTTTAATTTTTTCGTTTGGAGCAAAGCCGCAGGTGTGCTAACATCTTTCGGTTTTGGCTGTCGAGATTCTAGTCGAGCTCCCGCCGCATCCACGATTCATATTTGCAGCCCGAAATCGGAAGCTGCCGAAGAGGTATTGCCACATTGGCTCTTGACGATAAGTACGACGAGATCAAGAAGTTGATCGACACCGGTAAAGAGAAGGGCTATCTGACCTATAACGAGGTCAACGACCTGCTGCCTCACGACATCCATTCCCCGGAAGACATCGAGGATCTTCTCACCACCATTGGTACGCAGGGGATTGATGTGCTGGAAGGACCGGCGAAGCTTCCCTCTTCCGCACTGGACAAGAAATTCGATCAGGAACTCGATGTCGGCGACGACCTCGAACTGGACCTCACGCCGGGCGCATTGGAAAAGACGAATGACCCGGTGCGTATGTACCTGCGCGAAATGGGAACGGTACCTTTGCTCACGCGCGAAGGCGAAGTGGAGATCGCCAAACGCATCGAGCGCGGACAACTCAGGGTGCTGAAGGCATTGTCGCGTTCGCCCATTGTGATTCGCGAAATCGTGATGACGGGCGAGGACCTCAAGCGCGGGTTACGCTCCATCAAGGAGATCGTGACCTTTGATGAAGAAGAAATCACGGACGAGGTCCTGCAGGCGCGCACCAATGACATGACCGGCCGTATCGACAAGCTGAACAAGCATTACCGCAAGTCGATGCAGTTGCACGAAAAGCTGGCGCTGCTTTCCCCCAAGGACAAGAACAAGCGCAAGGTCCGCGAATATCGCCGGTGCCGTTGGCAACTGGGCCGCGAAGTGGTGCAGCTTTCCAAGGTCATCCGTCAGCTTGGATACACCAATCGCGAAAAGGACCGTCTGATCGAGCGCGTAAACAAGACCGTCGATCAGATGCGAGCCCTGGATCGCCAGGCCCAAAACCTCGACAAGAAATTCGAAGCCAGCCGGAGCGAAGAGCAAAAAAAAGACCTGCGCCGGCAATCCCGGCAGGTACGAGCCGACCTGGAAAAGATGGCCGCCGACGCCGGCGTTAATTTCGCCGAGCTTAAGCGCACCCAGCGCGAAATCATCCAGGGCGATATGGATGCCTCGCAGGCCAAGCGGGAACTGATCGAGGCCAACCTGCGCCTGGTGGTTTCCATCGCGAAAAAGTATACCAACCGCGGTTTGCAGTTTCTCGACCTGATTCAGGAAGGCAACATCGGACTGATGAAGGCAGTGGACAAATTTGAGTACCGGAGGGGTTACAAATTCTCCACCTATGCCACCTGGTGGATTCGGCAGGCGATCACGCGCGCCATTGCCGATCAGGCCCGTACCATCCGTATTCCGGTACACATGATCGAAACCATCAACAAGCTCATCCGCACCTCGCGGCAACTGGTGCAGGAACTGGGCCGCGAGCCCACCTCCGAGGAGATCGCCAAGCGCATGGACATTCCGGTGGCCAAGGTGCGCAAAGTGTTGAAGATCGCACAGGAACCGATTTCACTGGAAACGCCCATCGGAGAAGAAGAAGATTCCCACTTGGGTGATTTCATTGAGGACCGTGCCGTAGTTTCGCCTGCCGAGGCCGTGATCAACGTTAATCTCAAGGAGCAGACCGCACATGTATTGCGGACTCTGACTCCGCGAGAGGAAAAAGTCATCAAGATGCGTTTTGGCCTGGAAGATGGCTCGGAACATACCCTGGAGGAAGTAGGCCAGTCATTTGCCGTAACCCGCGAGCGCATTCGGCAAATTGAGGCCAAAGCCCTGCGAAAACTCCGCCACCCTTCGCGCTCCCGCAAGCTGCGCGCTTTCATGGACAACAACACGCACGAATAAGATTCTCGGCCACCCACTGGGCCGGGCGAAGACAATTGGAAGCGTAGTCACTTGCTGGTACGATAAGAGGCTCAGTCCGCTACCCCCGATCCATTTGGTCTAAGCTGTGGTTGCAGACAGGCCTAAAGGCGGTATTCATGAAGAACTTTTTCGTTGCCGATGCCATAAAGTGCGCCGACGACCCCCAGCGCTACATCCAGGCGCCGTTCCTGGTGGTTTCCAAGCAGCGCAAGCCCAAAAAGAACGGGGGCGATTACCTTGCCATGGTGCTATGCGACCGCACTGGCCAGATCGAGGCCAAGATGTGGGACAACATCGAACAATTCGCGAATGCTTTTGACGCGGACGATATCGTAAACGTCAAATGCTATGTCAACCGTTACAATGGCCGCCCACAGTTAATTCTGCTGTCGGTCTCTCGCCTCGAAGCGGTGCAGGTGGACTTCGGAGACTTTCTCCCCAAGACTTCCAAAAACATCGACGAACTTTGGGCGCGGCTGTCAGAATTGGCGGCATCCGTAGCCGAGCCGCACCTGGTCGCTTTATTGCAGTCCTTCCTTGGGGACGCCGATTTTGCCGCCGCTTTTCGCACCGCTCCCGCCGCCAAGTCATTGCACCATGCCACCATCGGCGGGCTCTTGGAACATGTAGTCTCGTTGATGAATCTTTGCGACCGTGCTTGCGGAAACTATCCCGCAACTCTGGTCAATCGCGATCTGCTGCTGTGCGGCGCTTTCTTGCACGACATCGGCAAGATCCACGAGCTCTACTACCAGCGGGCATTTGGCTACACCACTCGTGGACAATTGCTCGGCCACATGATCATCGAATTGGAAATGCTGCAGCAGAAAATTGCAGGCGTACAGGGCTTTCCTGACGGGCTCAAGACGCTACTGGAACACCTGATTATCAGCCATCATGGCCAGTACGAATTTGGCTCTCCCAAGCTTCCAATGTTTCCGGAGGCGCTGATGCTGCACTACCTCGACGATCTGGATTCCAAAATGGAGTCGATGCGCGCCCAATTTGAACGGGAGATCAGCGCTTCCGGCCCCTGGGCGGGCTATAACTCATCTTTGGAAAGGAATCTGCTGAATTCCCGCAAATTCTTGGACGAGGGCACGAAGCAGGCGGACGCGCAGGTGGAGGCCACCGCAACGGAATAACTCCCATGCTCGATTTCTCTCGCTTCTCTCATCTGACGTTCGATTGCTACGGCACTCTCATTGATTGGGAAAGCGGCATCCTATCCGCAGTAAAGCCGATTCTCGGGGCGCACTTGAACGAGGTCGCTCCCGACGACGAGATTCTTGATTTGTATGGCGTGATTGAAGCCGAGATTGAGGCGGGACCCTATCGGCGCTATCGCGAGGTGCTGCAGCAGGTAGTGCGAAGTCTCGGTGGGCGGTTCGGGTTTGTTCCGTCGGTTGCCGAGTGTGCTTCCCTTCCAGAGTCTCTAAAGGAATGGCTTCCCTTCCTCGACACAAAGAAATCGCTCCGCAGTCTCGCGGCACGCTACAAACTGGTGATCGTCTCCAACATTGACGACGATTTGATGGCGTCAACACTGCCCAAGCTGGGCGTGGATTTCGCCGAGGTCATTACGGCAGAGCAGGCCCGCAGCTACAAGCCGTCAAGCAATAATTTTCGGATTGCTCTGGAACGCATGGGGGT
>JBEKOS010000035.1:0-16049 GCA_049521535.1 Terriglobales bacterium
TAGCACAGTGCGTACTTCCGAAAGACGTCAACTTAAGCAGGACAGGTTCGCCCAGACCACGGGCGAGATCATCTCCGAAGCGGTAGCACACAGCCGCTCGGTCATCATCACGGCCATACTCGCGGCTATCGTTCTCGCGCTGGCGCTGGGTTCCGGGTGGTATTGGAACTATCGCAACCAGCAGGCGAATCTGGCGCTTGGCAAGGCCATGGACAGCTATAATGCGCCGCTCCGTCCGCCGGACACGCCGGCCCCGGAAGATACGACCACACCCAGTTTCACGAGCGCTCTCGAACGCGCCCGCTCTGCGCATCAACAATTTCAACAGATTGCCGCGCAATACGGATTCACCAAATCCGGGCAGGCGGCCCGATATATGGCGGCGCTTACTGCGATTGACATGGGAGACAGCAAGGCCGGTGAAGGGGAACTAAAGCAGGTCGCCGACTCCCGTAATCACGACATCGCCTCACTGGCCAAGCTGGCATTGGCGGGCGTGTATAGCAATAGCAATCGCTTTAAGGAAGCGCTCCCGCTATACCAATACCTGGTCAGCCACCCCACCGACTCGGTTTCGAAGGAAATGGCGGAACTCGAACTCGCCTCCCTGTATGTAGCTTCAAATCAGTCGGGTGATGCCACCAAATTGTACAACCAGCTCATCAAAGACAACCCAAAAGGTGCTGCCGCCAGTATCGCGCAGCAGCGATTACAAGCGATGAAGTAGTATTACTTCCTGCCGTTTCTTCCGCCCTGGTTGGTATGCGTCTGTGCCGCAAGAGCGGCATTGACCACATTGAGCATTTCGGGGGCTGGGGCGGGTTTGCTGCTCCAGATCTCAAATTGCCGTGCACCCTGGTGTACGAACACTTCTACGCCGGGAATCACTTCCGCGCCGGCTGTTCGGGCGGCTTTGGTAAAAGGCGTTTCGCCCCTGCTGTAGACCAAATCCAAAACAAAACGGGCACGAATCTCCTTCTCGTTGAGAGGCGTTTCCGCGGACTCCATACCGAGCGGAGTGGCGTTCACGATCACATCGAATTGGTGCGCTTTTACTTTCGAGCGGTTCAGGCATTTGGCTTTGGCCTGCCGAGCAAGTTGTTGGGCCTTGGCGGGAGTCCGATTCATGATGAATACTTCAGCCCCTCGCTCCTTTAGCCCGAACACCGCAGCCCTCCCTGCTCCACCGGCGCCAATCACCAGCGCCTTGCATCCGGCCAGGGTCAGACGCGGCTCCAGCGCCGCGATCAAACCGGCCACGTCCGTATTGAATCCGTAGAGCCTGCCATCGTTCGCTCTTACCACCGTGTTGCACGCGGCAGACCTTTGCGTGATGGGATCCATGTTATCCAGGTGCGCGACGATTTCTTCCTTATACGGCATGGTGATGCTTAAACCGGCGATGGGAATATCGCGCACGCACGCCAGCAGGTCGTCTATCGCCTTCGTGTGCAGTGGCAGATATACGGCATTCACATTCTCACGGCGGAAAGCGGCATTCATCATCATTGGAGACAGAGAGTGTGCAACTGGGTCTCCTGCCACACCATACAACCGTGTGGCCGCATCAACATGACCTAATCGAAAAACCTCACGAAGTTCCCGGGCGGCTAGCTGGCCGGGGGCCGTCTCCGCGCCGGGCCCAACCGCCGCAAATGTGAATATGCTTCCCGCCCGCACCGCAAGCACCCGGCTGATAATCCCCTGTGTTCCCAGGCAAAAACCGATCAGGGAGCTTTCCCGACTCTGCTCCTCAAGGAATTTCATCATCACGACATTGTCGTAAAGGCAGTTAGCAGTGCTCACGAGCTTGTAATAGTCTGCAGGGATTGTCCTCATTAGATCGAGGGTGCTCTGCAACTTCCGCGTACCACGAAAGTCGTGATAGGAAAGCAGCAAGGCGGATCGGGAGCGGATTTTGTCCAGGACCGGTTGGCTAAGCGTACGGGCGGTCTGCAATTCCAGATCGACGATGTGGAATCCGGCGCCTGAAGCTTTGGCGAGCACCTCCATTTGCGCTGCCACCGATCCACGAAAGCTGCCGCCATTTGCTGCACGGCGGCAGGTGGCGATCAACACCGCATGGGGATACCTCTGACTAAATTGGCGAAACCTGGGAAGAGCAGCCAGAGGCTGTTTTAGACTGTCCAGGCGAAACTCGAGAAAGGGGTCTTCGCGTACAATCGACTCCGCCAGTTCCAGAATGTGTGCGGCATCAGGACCGGCCAGCGCGGTGCAAATCTTCGGCAACTGCAAGGGCAGCGGACGAGGAGGATAAAGAATGCTGGCGGCCATGCTCATCCGGACTCCGGAAAACCTCGGCTTCTGGCTCTCAATTTCCGGCTATATTTGACTCCGACCGGCGCCGCCGGGGCGACCGGCCACCGGAGCTGAGAGCGCACCTCGGGCCAAACGAGTTATTGCACCATTTCAGATGCAATTTGGATTTTACCTTTGAAATCCGGTTAAGACTGCACTTTAGTACCCCGAGAGTCAACAGATTGTTATTGACCGCACAGTTTGGGTAGAGAAGAATTTGTGATGGGATTAGTGGCCTCAAAACGCCGAATCCGAACTGGATGGCTTTCAGAGGGACATGAGTGGCTCAGATTTTTGTCGATTGGCCCTCTGTCGGGTTCCATTGTGCCTTTTGCTGACCGGAGGTTTGTATGAAGCGCCTGCTGATGTGTTTGCTTGTGGCAACGATGACATGGGCCCAGTCGTCCACCGATAGAGGCATGCAGGCTGCTCCGGCGGCGTTGAAAAGCAGCATTATGCTCAACGAACGAAATGTACCGGTAACCAAGACGGACCTTTATTGTGGTGGCTATCTTTCGCCCGACCCGGTTTCACGGGATGTCTTTGTGGCGGGTGGCCTCCAGACTCCGACCCGGCTCGATTACAACGAGGGTGACATTATCTATTTACGGGGCGGCTATGCTCCCGGAACCAGGGTAAGCATTATTCGGGAAATGGCCGATCCCAACCGCTACGTGCCCTTCCCGATGGCGCGTGGACTGCAGAAAAAAATTGGCTCCTTATATGGCGAAATTGGCTACGCCACCGTTGTTTCCTCGCGTAGAAAGGGAATTGCTATCGCCCATGTGGATTTTGCGTGCGAGAGCATAATTCCGGGGGATCTTATTGCTCCCTTCGTTGCCCGCGAACCGGTGACCGCTCGGGAACGCTCGCCGATGGATCGATTTCCGGCAGGTACTTCGCGCTTGAGCGGCCATATTGTTGCTTCGCGCGATTTCGATGAATTCGTGGGGGCAGGCAAGAAGGTCTATCTCAATCTAGGGGCGCAAAAAGGCGTGAAGCCGGGAGACTACTTCCGCATTGTCCGGAACTACGAGCCCTCGTCCATGGATCCCGCCGATGCCGAAATGTTTAATGAAACGCTATATGACGACACCCAAGAAAACCCGCCTCAGTTGCCAAAAGAAAGCCTGGGGGATCTGCCTCGCCGCGTCGTCGGTGAAGTGATCGTGTTGAATACCCGCCCTGGGACCGCCACTGCCATGATTACTTTCAGCGTCGAAGAAATTCAGATTGGAGATACGGTGGAACTGGAGTAGCAACAAGCTTGCTCCATCCTTCTTGCACTGTACGAGCGCCTAACGCGGTCTATCGCCTCAACTTCGATGGTACTGATTCCGCAGCTTCTCGCGATGCCTCTCGAGTCCGAGGTCAATCAGGCGGTCAATAAGCCTGGGAAATGGCAATCCCGAAGCTGCCCAGAGCTTCGGGTACTGGGAAATAGAGGTAAATCCGGGAATCGTATTGATCTCGTTAACGTAAATTCTCTGACTGCGGGGATCCATTAGAAAATCGACCCTGCCCATTCCGGCACATTCCGTAACCAGAAAGGCACGCACCGCCAGTCCCCGAACTTGTTTGGCCTGGCTCTTGGTAATCCGGGCAGGAATAAACATCTCCGATCCTTGTTCTAAATACTTAGCGGTGTAGTCATAAAATTCCTTATGTGGAACAACCTCGCCGATCACCGAGGCTTCGGGTTGATCGTTCCCCAGCACTGAACATTCCAGTTCCCGCGCCTTGGCGCGCTTGCCGCCTACGCTCTGCTCAACAATGATCTTGCGATCATATTGTGCGGCCTCGTCCATAGCCTTCCGCAACTCGCTTGCCTCATGCGCCTTGCTTATTCCCACAGAACTGCCAAGGTTGGCAGGTTTCACAAACACGGGATACGTGAGCGAGGTTTCAATGCGCCTTTGTACCTTACGGGGCGAATGCTCCCAATCGAGCCGCAGCACGGTCTCGTGCTTCACGATGGGTAGCCCTGCCTCGCGGAACAGGCGCTTCATCAGATCTTTGTCCATGCCCGCGGCTGATCCCAAAACGCCAGCACCCACGTAGGCAATATCAGCCAACTCAAACAAGCCCTGAACGGTGCCGTCTTCCCCAAAAGTGCCATGCAATACTGGGAAAATGATGTCTACATTGCCGCTTGAGCCGGATAGTGGCCCTCCGTCCTTGCCAATCGGTAAGACCTCGGTCGACTTGACGCCAGACTGGGCGCCTACAGCAGACAGGAGAGTGCCCACTGCGCATTCAGTTTCATTGGGTTTTCCGGCAAGCGCTTGGCATTCGGCAGTTGTTTTTCCCGATAACAAGGCTTGGGAATCGGCCGGAGCCAGCCACCGGCCATCTTTGGTTATGCCGATGGGCACAACTTCATACTTGGTTTTGTCGATCGCCTCAATTACTGAGGCCGCCGAGCGCAATGAGACTTCGTGTTCTCCGCTCCGCCCGCCAAAAAGCACTCCCACTCGCAGCTTGACCATGGCGGCAGCATATCGTAATCAAGCGCCTGGAGCTAGTGTCAATTCGAGGTATAGATACGCGGACTCGAGCAAGTGCGCCAGAGAATAGATCGGACCATCCGCGCTTCCTCGGGTCAATCCAGGAGGCGTGCCCACCTGCCAGAGGTTCACATGAGTCCGCGTCAACAGTTGGAAACCTCGCTCGCCAAGGAGTCACCGTCAGTCGAAGACAACGCGCGCAAAGATTGTTGTAGAGTCGATTTCAGCGAAGCAACGGCTGCGCCGGCCGGCGGCATCTACTGTGACAGCGACAATGGTATGCTCGAAAGGCGCTGACCAGGCAACAGGTTAGTCGGTTACCAAAGTATCAATCGAAGACACATGAATACTTCCGTTTTGGGTTGGCCCGAGGTAACCTGCGTCTAAGTGCCGAAAATGACCACCCTCCGGCAGCAGCATCGGACTTCCTCGCGCCACCTGCTGAAAGGATTTGCCGGCCTAATGAGCTTACTGCTGCTGCTCCCGGGCAGCGCCGTCGGCCAGAAGAAGATCCGCTGTTCCGATGGAGAGCGTCCGCAGCTTGAAGTCGCGCAGCTCGCTGCGCAATACGACGCTTCAGCCTTTGCGGGCACTCTGAACAGTTTGAGCGTGCTAAATTCCCGCCTGGGCTCCACTCCCAGGAAGTTGCAGGAAGCTGCGGTCGCTACACAGCAGTGGAACGGGCTTCTGCAGGGAGTCGCCGACAAGTACAACACTTGCGCGCTTGGCCGCGATGAATATGCCAGGAGCCTGCCGCAAATCTATCCGCGTCTTAAGCAATACGCCTCCAGCCTGGAGGAGCTACGCGTCATGATTTCGGATGGAAAGGCCGTTGACGAGCTGCACCTGCAAAGCCTGCTGGACACCTATTATGGAAACCTGCGCCTAATGGCGGAGGCGGGCGGCAAGAAGAAACTGATCGAGCGCATTGAAGCCATTGCCGAGCAGGTTGCGAACACCCGGGAGAATGGCGATCACGGCGGAAAGACCCCGGCGGAGCGAATCCTGGCCCGCCTTGATCAACTGGAAACCCTCAATGCGCAGGTGCGAATTCCCGCGCCGGCGGAAGTGGAAAGTGAAATCAACCGGGCCAATCAGGGCACAACCCCGCAGGTAATTCAGGCAGAAATCGCTTACGCCCGCGGATTCGAACTGCTCGACGTATATCGCTACCAGGAAGCAATACCGTTTCTCCGAAAAGCGGTATCCGGAGTTCCCGCGCCTGAGTTCTATCTCGCGTATGGGCGCGCCTCACGCGAAGTGCCCAATCTGGAGCAGGCACGGGGTGCACTGAGCGAAGGCCTTAAGCTCGCGACGGGAAGGAACGACAAAATCGAGGCTGCATTGGCAAGCGAGATGGGTCTTCTCCTGCTTGCAAAAGGCGACCGCGAAGGCGCGCTGAACAACACCCAGCGTGCACTGGAGATTTACAAGAAGGTGTATGGGCCAGTTCACCCCACCGTGGCGGCGGTTGCAAACAGTGTCGGCGAAATTTTGGAAGCGAATGGAAATCTGGACGGAGCGCTGGCTTATTTGCAGCAGGCCCTGAAGATTGACGAACGGGCGTATGGGCCAGATCATCCAGATGTGGGAGCACTCGCCAATAACATCAGCCAGCTTCTCAAGAACAAGGGCGATCTCGGCGGTGCACTGCGATATGCCGTTCAAGCGATGCGAACCGACGAGAAAGCTTACGGGCCAAGTCATCCCACGGTCGCTACCCTTGCCAACAAAATCGGCGCCATTCTCTTTGCCAAGGGCGATTTGGAAGGTGCGCTTGACTACATGCATCGGGCACTCTCGATCGACGAGAAAGCTTACGGACCCGACCATCCCACGGTGGCCACCAATGCAAATAACATAGGCCAGATATTGAAGGCCAAGGGAGACTACGAGAGTGCGCTAGATTACAGCCAGCGCGCGCTGCGGATCGATGAAAGAGGATTCGGACCTGACGATCCGGCGGTGGCAGTTTGCGCCAGGAACATAAGCGAGATCCTGAAAAGGAAAGGGGATCTCAAAGGGGCCTTGAGCTTTGCTGAACGCGCGCTGCGAATCGACGAGAAAGCCTTCGGTCCGGATAACCTCACGGTAGCGGCAGATATGGCGATGCTTGCGTCCATTGTTCAGGCCCAGGGCGACCTGAACGCTGCCCTCGACTATTCCAAGCAGGCCTTGCAGATTGACGAAAAGGCCTACGGCCCCGATCATCCCGGCATCGCAGACGCGAACGACAATATTGCTCAGATTCTCAAGTCCAAAGGCGACTTGGATGGTGCGTTGCGATATACACGGCAGGCCTTCGCGATAGACGAGAAGTACTACGGACCCGATCATCCGAATGTAGCCACACGCGCCAATGACCTGGGGGCAATCCTCTGGGCCAAAGGGGACCTGGACGGCGCGCTGCGATACACTCAGCAGGCACTTGCGATATACGAGAAGATCAATTGGCCCGACCAGGCTGACGTCGCCGTCATTACCAATAACATCGCAGCCATCCTGCAAGCCAAGGGAGACCTGAAAGGAGCTCAATCCTACACTCAGCGCGCACTGCAAATTATGGAGAAATCCTACGGCCCAGGCCACCCCACCACCAAAATGATGGCGGGCGAGCTGGAAGGAATCCAGAAGGCACAGCGCGAGTGACGCTGGCTCGGCGCTGCCAGGCGAATCTCGAAAATACTCCGCCCGCGCGGCTTCCAAAGACCCAGCCTATCGACAGAGTATGATCAGACATGATTTATGTCTGATTCTTCGCACGACCGCTTACGCCCTATCGCCAGCCCGCAAAATTCTCTCTTGAAGCAGTTGCGACGCGCATTCCACAGCGGACAACTCACAGAAGACGGCTACTGCGCCATCGAAAGCGTCCGCATTGTAGAAGAGGCCATTCGCAGTGGCTTAAAGTTCAAGGCTATCGTATTCAGCACCGCGGCCCAGCAGCACGCCAGCCGCCTGCTACCACAAATTGGCGTGCATGTGCAGACGCTCGTAGCTCCCGACAGCGTTTTCACCGGCGCTGTCGCCACCGAGAATCCACAAGGCGTCGCAGCTTTAGTGAAGCTGAAAGAGGCGTCCCTGGACGCCCTGATCGAAACTTCTTGTCCCCTGATCCTGATCATCGCAGGCGTGCAGGACCCCGGCAACCTGGGTACCATCCTGCGCTCCGCCGAAGCGTTTGGCGTGACCGGTGCCCTGCTGATTCATGGTACGGTCAGTCCGTTCAACGCCAAAGTCGTGAGGGCGAGCGCGGGTTCATTGTTCCGCCTGCATGTTGTTCGGGCAGAGATTGGCGCCGGTTTGATGAAATTGCGCGAGCACGAGTTCCGCCTCGTAGCAACTTCGTCCCATAAGGGCACTGCGGTGCATGAGGCTGATCTCACAGGGCCGCTGGCGATATTCGTCGGCAACGAAGGCGCCGGCCTGCCGAAAGAGTTGCTCGGCGAAATCGACGAAACCGTCGTCATACCGCATTCGCCGAGAGTGGAGTCGTTGAATGTCGCAGTAGCAACGAGTATCACGCTGTATGAAATCTCGAGGCAGCGAGTAGAAAATCCAGCACAAAGACACAGAGCGACAAAATGAAGATTCCAGAATTAAGAATAAGAACCAGTTGCCTCTACGGTCGCGGTGAAGCGTGGTTTGGTCTGAATTCTCAAATCTGAAATCCTAGTTCATTGTGTCTCCGTGGTTAGGTCTTGACTTTGAGCCTGTTTCAGCCCCTCCCGAATGCAGATCAGCGACTGGATCGCTCACGTCCGCTTGCGGATCGCATGCGTCCGCGCACGCTCGATGAATTCGTTGGCCAAACGCACCTGCTGGCGCCGGGCAAGACGTTGCGCCTGCAGATTGAGCGCGACGATCCACAGTCGATCATCTTCTGGGGGCCTCCAGGCGTGGGTAAGACTACGCTAGCCAAAATCATCGCACACGAAACCAAGGCGACATTCATCGAATTCTCCGCCGTACTGGCCGGGATCAAGGAAATCAAGCAGGTAATGGCCGATGCCGATCGCTCTCGCCAATACGGCACGCGCACCATCCTGTTCATCGATGAAATCCATCGCTTTAACAAGGCACAACAGGACGCGTTTTTGCCCTACGTAGAACGGGGAGCCATTCGCCTGATCGGTGCGACCACCGAGAACCCGTCGTTCGAGATAATTGGCGCTTTGCTCTCGCGCTGCCGCGTTCATGTTCTAAACGCTCTCGAAGAAGATGAGATCGTCGTACTATTGCGTCGTGCATTGGCTGACAAAGAACGGGGACTGGGTGATACGGGCGCGAGTGCGAGTGAAGGCGTATTGCTGAAAATTGCGTCCTACTCCAGCGGCGATGCGCGCTCGGCTTACAACGTCCTCGAAGTCGCGGCGGGCGTAGCTGCAGGCAAGTTCGAGTCTGCAGGTGAGCATTCCTTAGCCAGCCCATCGGAGAATTTGGAAACAGGGGCAGCCCCGCCCTTAACCCGCCCTCCTGTTAGGGTGGAAATACAACCCGCCGAAATCACCGACGACATCGTCCGCGATGTTCTGCAGAAGCGCGTATTGCTCTATGACAAGAGCGGCGAAGAACACTACAACCTGATATCGGCGCTGCACAAATCAGTCCGCAACAGCGATCCCGATGCAACCCTATATTGGCTGGGACGCATGCTGGAAGCCGGCGAGGAGCCGCTTTATATTGCCCGCCGGTTGGTGCGCATGGCGGTAGAAGACATTGGACTTGCTGACCCGCAAGCGCTGCCGCTCACAATAGCCGCACGCGATGCCGTGGATTTCATTGGTCTGCCGGAATGCAACCTGGCGCTGGCTGAAGCCGCGGTCTACCTGGCGCTGGCGCCAAAGTCGAATGCGCTATATACCGCCTATGGTAACGTACTGGCCGATGTGGAAGCTACCGCCGCCCAACCGGTGCCGCTTCATCTACGTAATGCAACTACCAGCCTCATGAAACACCTCGGCTACGGCAAAGGTTACCAGTATGCCCACAACCTCGAGGCCAAAGTCGCAGACATGCAGTGCCTGCCGGACAATCTCAAGGACCGCGAGTACTATCGTCCCACAGGAGAAGGCGTGGAAAAGCGCATCCGCGAGAAGCTCCTGGAGATCAAGAAAAGGCGAGAGGAGGCAGCGAAGCACTCCGACATGGCGTCTGAATCATGACATCGCGATAAGCAAAGCTCGCAATGGTCAGATCTTCTCCAGCTTCTCGTAAACCACCAAGTCGCCTACGCCATGAAGCTGGCCGGGATGGTACAGCGGGATGGGAAATTCCGCCTGCTTAAAGTGCACGGGCGCAGCTTTCTTCTCCACCAGTCCCACGGCGACTGCCACACCGTAGATGATGGCCTCCGGTCGCGGCGGGCAACCGGGCACATAAAAATTGACCGGGACCGCTTTCTCGACCGGCCCGAGCACGGCATAACTATCGAACCAGGTTCCGCCGCCACAGGCGCATGACCCGATCGCGAATACCAGTTTTGGCGCCGGCATCGCATCATAAGCGCGCCGCAAGGCAACTGCCGTGGCGCGCAGTGCGGGTCCCTGGCACAGCATAACGTCGGCGTGCCGTGGCGAGCCGACCAGCTTGATGCCAAACCGCTCGAGGTCGTAGTAGGGAGTTAGGGCGTTCAGCACCTCAATGTCGCATCCGTTGCAGCCGCCACTGTTCGCGTGATAGACCCACAGCGAGCGCCCGAACATTCGTTCACAAAGATTTTTCAGCATCTTCCCTCGACCTAATCCAGTTCGACCGGAATATCCTCGACGACCGGATCGCCCTCCAGAAATGCGTTCGACCGGAACACCCAGCGGGCTTGCTCGAGATCGTCAAAGCGATAACCTTGCATCTTCAATTGCTCCAGCGCGTCCGGAACCTTGAAGCATCGCCCGCAGCGCTGGCAGGTGCTCATGAAAACATCCAGCCGTTGGTTCAGGTCCGTGACGTCGTTCGTTGCCTGCTCGAAATCATGGCTCATGACGATGGCCATTTCCGGGCAAACTTCGGCACAGCGTCCACAGTAGGTGCAACGACCCCCGACGTACTCCAGGATCCGCAACTCCTGACAGACATCCCTCACCAGGATCGCGCGGGCGGAGCAATTACTCGCGCACCCGGCGCAGCCGATGCACTTTTCACCATTCCACCGCGGCACGCCGCGGAAGTTGTCCGCGATCGGCTCAGCATGCGCGGGATACGGCAGAGTCACACGGCCGGGTTTCAGACATAGGATCGCTTCCTTAACTTTGCTCAGCATGACGTTTGCGCCTTCTTAGTAGCCATACACCGCCAGAATCAGTGCCCCCAGGGAGACCAGCGTCATGGCGGCAAAGTAGCGAATCGCCTGATCAATGCGGTAGCGCGCATGTACCGCCGCCACCACCGCGACCAGCACCACCAGCACGAGCGCCTTCACCCAAAACACCAACCATGCCAGAGGCGCGTACAGGGCCTCGCCCCAGGGCACAAATAACCCGATGAACATTGCGCTGAAAACCACGAGCTTGGCCATATGCGCGAACTCGAACAGCGCGAGTTTAGGCCCGGAGTACTCCATCAGGGGTCCTTCCATGAGCTCGGTTTCGGCTTCCGACATATCGAACGGCAGGCGCTGTACGAACGCTTGGAACGCCAGTATCATCAACGCAAGCATGACCAGGCCAGACCACGGCACTCCCTGAGTCGAGTACGAAGCGCCATTGAAAACCTGGTCGAGATGAAGTGAACGGGCGTGCAACGCACCGACAAGGACTGCAACCGCGAACAGCGGCTCAAGCGTCACCATGCTCATCATCTCGCGGCTGATGCCGACCAGTGAATACGTTGAGCCCGCCGCCATCCCGGCCATCATGGTACATATTCCCATAAGAGTCAGCAGATACGTCAGTACAATGGCGTCGCCAATGCCTTCACCCGGCGCCGCCGTCCCCATGGGCACCAGGAACGCTACGGTGAGAACAACGGCAAGTGACAGATAGGTGGCGAAGCGCTGCATCACCGGCGACTCACCCACCTCGATATCTTCCTTGCCCAGCAATTTGAACAAGTCGAAGTATGGCTGCCATAAAGGGGGCCCCTGGCGGGCCTGGATTCGGGCTGTGATCTTGCGTTGGAGGCCCTGAAAAAACGGCGCCGCCACCAGCACCATGACCACATTCAGCAAGCCGGCTAGTACATTCGGATTCACACTATTCTCCCGATTTCGCGCTTCGTCTTGTCAGTTGCAGCAGTTCCTGCTGCGTCCAGGCTTTCCGTGCTCCCGAGCGCACATCGATGGTCTCCATGCGGTCTGTGCATGAGAAACAAGGATCGATGCTGGCGAGGGAGATCGTCATGTCGGCGATGCGCTGGTCCTTGATCATTATCGGCACGGCCTGCAGATTCTGATAGGTGGGAGCACGTACCCGCCAGCGGCGCGGACGATTATTTTCCCCGGTGATCACAAAGTGGTGGCTCTCGCCGCGCGGCGCTTCCACTGAACTGAGTCCCATGCGCCCCGGCGGCAACTCTTCCGTGATTACCACTTGAAGTGGTCCGGCCTCCATCTTGTCGAGGCACTGCCGGATCAAACGGATGGACTCAAAGACTTCTCTCACACGCACGAGCAACCGCGACCAGACGTCGCCACCCCGCTCGGTGATTACATCAAACGTCAAGCGGCTATAGGCGGCGTACGGATGGTCGCGACGGCAATCAATATCCACGCCCGCAGCCCGGGCGACGGGCCCGATGGCTCCCATTTCCTTGACCAGATCAGCGCTGGCCACTCCAATCCCCCGCGTTCGTTTCTGGACATTCTTGTCGCCGCTGACGGCAGCGGCCACGCCTTTCCATTCGCTTTCGAGCTTGTCGAGCAGGCAGCGCATCTCGCCCTGTATTTCCGGAGTGATGTCCCAGCGCACGCCACCGATTACACACAGGGAATAGGTCTTGCGATTGCCGCTGATTTTCTCCGCCATGCGCATAATCGGCTCGCGAATGCGGAAACTGTGCATGAACAGCGTGTCAAAGCCTAGAACGTGGCCGGCCAGTCCGACCCACAACAAATGGCTATGCAGCCGCTCCACCTCCAGCATGATGGTGCGGATGTACTCGGCACGCGGGGGCGGACAGATGGCGACGGAAGATTCGACCGCATCCGCATACGCGACGTTGTGTACACAGCCGCAGATGCCGCAGATGCGCTCCGCCAGCATCGGGATGTCGTCATATCCCAACACTGATTCCGCCAGCTTCTCGATGCCGCGATGAACCATGAAACCACGGTATTCGCAGCCGCGCACCATCTCGCCTTCCACGTATAGGCGAAAGTGCGCCGGCTCATCGAGAGTCGGATGAAAAGGACCGAAAGGCACAACTGTGCAGCCCTCGGGCGGTTCGCCAAAAGTAAACTCCCGACCGCTGTCAAACCCTTCCGGAACGTGGTTCCACGGTACGTCCTTGCGCAGCGGGTACGCACCGTCGGGCCAGCCGTCGGGCAGCACCAGACGCTTGAGGTATTTGTGCCCAATCGGTTTGATCCCGAGGAGATCGCGAATTTCACGCTCAGCCCAGCTTGCGGCCGGCACCACGTCGGAAATGCTGTCCACCTCGGGTTGGTCGGCCGAAACGTAGACAAGCACGCTGCACAGCAAATGATCGCTATCGAACGCGAAGTTGTGGGCCACCAGAAAATTGCCGCTGTAGGGCCGATCGTCAGCGCCAATGGAAATCACATAACGTCCACCCAGGTCGCGGAAAATATTGCGGCAGATGACTTTCAGCGTCGCCGGTTCGACAAACACAAACAGACGCTGGTCGCTGGGCAAGTCCGCGCGCTGAATGAGCGGGCCGAAATCCTCCTTCAACGTTACAAACAGGTCGCGGGCGATCATGGCAGCCTCTCGATGCCGGGCTTGGCGCCACCCAGCCAGCGGAAGTAGTGCTTTACTTCGACATAGAAATTGTTGGCCACATAGCGGTGGCAGTCGGCTTCGGTGGCGTATCCGCAAAACCATGGCACTGCAACTCTGCGCTTGGCGCCGCCTAGCCGCGAAATCGCAAACGCAGCCACAAACGTCAATCCCATTACCAGCGCCAGGGCGAGCGGCATATAGTGCCCGGACTGGAACATCTCCACTCCGCGCAGGGAACCGCTGGTCGCCGCAACCTCGTTACCGAGGCTGGCGGCCAGCGTCTGCGGGTCGTTGTGCGCAAACGCCCGTCCGATCAATCGAAAGGCAATTGGCGGAAACAAGCCGAACAGGATGCAAAGTGACGCCAAGAAGACCTGCGGGGCCTGCATCAGGAAACCGGGTTCAAGCCGGTGCATTGACGCACTTTCCGTAACCAGCGTGCTGGCCCGTGACAGAAAGCTGGCGCCGAAGAACTTGATGAATAGTGCGAGGGTCAGTCCGCTGGTCAGTATCGCGACAATGGCGCAGATCACTAGATAGTGGGCCGCGGTGCTCCCCTGAAGCATCGCGACGTAAATCGTCCATTTACTGACAAATCCGCTGAACAGCGGGACGCCGGAAATTGAGAATGAAGCTACCAACGCGGTGATCGCGGTGAGTGGCATGAACCTGATGAGTCCGCTGACGCGATTCATGTCTTGCGTGCCGGTCGCATTCAGCATGGAACCGGCATTCAGGAACAGAAGGCCTTTAAAAACGCCGTGATGGAGCACATGCAGTAGCGCACCCATGAGCGCGAGTGCGGCCACGGGTGCCATAGCCGGACCGGCCGAGATAAGCGCCATGCAGGCGCCCAAACCCAGGAGCATGTAGCCGACCTGGCCAATGCTCGAGAACGCCAACAGGCGTTTCGATTGTCCCTGCTGGAGAGCCTGCATCGTGCCGACGAAAAGCGTTATCGTGCCGAGCACGGCGACTAACATTCCCCAGTAGCCCAGCGGAAAAAGGCTCAGGGCGGAAGCTGGAATCAGCCACAGGAAGCACCGAATCAAGCCATAGAAACCGGTCTTGATCATGACCCCGGAGAACATGGCACTCACAGGGGAGGGAGCGGCCGGATGAGCATCGGGCAGCCATAGCTGGCCAAAAGGCCACATGCCCATCTTGATCCCGAATCCCGTCAGGAAAAATGCGAACGCCAGCGCCGCCACCAGTGGGTGGGTATGAAGCATTACCGGAACTCTCTCGCTCACTGACAAGACGTCGTACTTAAGGCTGTCGCCACCTGCACCCATGACCAGGATCTGGACGCCAATCAGAGCGGCGGCACAAGCGATCTGCATCATGATCAAATACTTGTACGCCGCCCGAACGTTCTCGCGCTCTTTATTCTCAAATCGGACCAGTGCGTATCCCGGCAACGTCATAAGTTGCCAGAACGCCAGGAAAAACCACATCATGTCAGTGGTAGCCAGCAGCCCATAAATGGCGGCCACAAACAACAGCAAATTGGGGTAATAGCGAGCCACGCTGTATTCGCGGTAATGCTGCATATAGGAAATGGAATAGAGCGCTGCGGGCACGGCAATCAGGGCCGCGAGGAAAAGGAATACGGCGCTGAGCCCGTCCACATGCATGCGCAATACGAACCCGAACCTCGGCATGGTCCAAATCGTCTCCGGATGCGGAGACGGCCTTTGGAGCAGCAGGACTGTCCGGCAGGCAACGCCGACCAGACCGGCGCTTGTCGAAACAAAGACAAAGGAAATCCAGCCTGCGAAGGTCCGGTAATGTGCGACGAGAAGCGCAACTAGGGCTCCTGCAACGCAGATCAGGATGGCAACGACAACAGCATGTTCCGGAGTAATCAACTTTTCTGCCTCAGGTAACGACCACTTCGTGCTTTCCGGTCATTACTTCAATCAGCAATTCGCAAACTGCGTCCAGGGTGGTTCTTAACGTTGACGTCAGTCCGCCGTCCGGATTAAGAGTTTCCGGCTGAGCCCCCAGCAGCCAAACCTGCATGGCCCCTTGAGATTCCGCGAAGCGGGCCAGCCAGCCTAGGGAAATCTTGTGGGTGGAAATCTGGGGAAATCGCTCGGCAATCTCATCGGTATCCATAAGCAGCAGCGAACCCGGTGCGGCGCCAAAATCGACAGCATCCAGGAACAACAGCCCGTGAAATCTCTCTTCAGCCACGCGCCCGATCCAGCGTTCCGGAGTATTCCCCGCAACCACAACGTCAGGGAACCCCCTTGCCTGCAGGGTCTCCGCCAGTCGGACGCCGAAGCCGTCATCCGCAAGGTCGAGGTTGCCGACCCCCATG
>JBEKOS010000036.1:0-15723 GCA_049521535.1 Terriglobales bacterium
TGGAACCTGGTTCCTATGAGGCCAAGGATTACAGCCTTCCGAGCCTTCCGGGAGTGCAAGTTGTGAGAGCTCCGATGCTGCTCATGAATCCGCTGGATTGGTACCGGCTTGGGAAGCACCGCTTTCATCACACGGTCCGGCGGAGGGAAGCCCCCAACGACGAGGCTGATGCAGCGGCGGGAACTCTGCAGCACGCCTCCAGCCTTCATGTTCCAGGCCCGGCCCGCAGATTTCTTCGCAAACATCTCGTCCCCATCCTTGGCATGCCGGATGAATACTGGCCCTGGTATTTTCCGGCGTTGCGAGCGGCCCGACGCATTCTTCACCGGGAACGAATCGACGCGGTCGTTTCCACAGGTCCACCGTGGACTTCGCATCTTGTGGGAAGGCGCCTATACAAGGAATTCAGAATTCCCTGGCTTGCGGACTTCCGGGATATGTGGACGCTGGATGACTGGCGCTTTGAGTACCCGGAATGGCGAAATCACTTCGACCGCCGATGGGAAAAGGATTGCGTTCGCTGCGCAACCCGGATTATATGCACCACCAGGGCGTCTCGGGATCTCATGGCCCAAGCGTACCCCGCTTTTGCCGAAAAGATCTCGGTGCTCACGAATGGCTTTGACGGGTTGGCGCTGGAAACCAGCAGTCAGCCGTCAGGCGTCAGTCGTCCGGTTCGGGACGCAGGTGAGATTCAGGATAGAAAGAATCCAGGACCCGAAAGCCTCGATCCCAACGCTTCCTCCCGCCCGATTCTCCTTCTCCACTTGGGACGACTCTATATCGGCCGGCGCATCGATACGTTTTGCCAGGCAGTACAAAAGGTGATACAAGCTCAAAATTTAGCCGCAGGACAATTGAAGGTCTTATTTCTAGGGGCATCTGATCCCGAGTTTTTTGCCCAAGCCAATCAGGTTGCGCCCGAACTCATTCGCGACAAGGTCATCGAATTTGCCGAGCGGATTCCATGGCAGGAAGCGCTTAGGCAAATGACCAAAGCTGATTTACTGGTGATTATTCAAGGGAAGCACCGGCTTGCTATTCCGGCCAAACTCTATGAATACTTCCAGACTGGAAAACCGATTTTTGCCGTAGTAGCGCCGGGTGCTTTGAGCGAAATGTTGGCAGAGCTCGGTGCCGGGGTTTCGGCCGATCCGGGCGACGCGGATGCAATAGCAAGCGCGATCTGGACAGCGTTGCATCTGCCCCCCCGCACAGCGGAACACCAGGATAGGATTACACGACAGTTCAACTACCGGAACCTCGCGCAGACCTTCGCCGGATGGATCGCCGAAGCCGCAGGCCATAGCTAAAGCCTGAATTTGCCAGCGTGCAATTCGACAGGCTGGAGCCCATCGCTTCCACATTTGATGATGCAAAATGCAGACCAACCCGCCGCCCCGACTCAGGAAGAGCTTGACCAATCCCTGGTACACGGAGTCGCCTGGGTGGGGGCCGCGAAGTGGAGCACCCAGGCACTCTCGTGGCTGGCCACGATTATGGTCGCCCGCCTGCTTTCCCCCGACGACTATGGCCTGGTCAGTATGGCAACCGTCTTTCTGGGGCTAATCACCATGATCAGCGAGTTCGGCCTGGGCAGCGCGGTCGTCGTCTTGCGTGATCTGAGTGGCGCTCAGATTGCGCAGCTCAATGGGTTGTCGGTGATGTTCGGCATCGTGGGATTCGTTTTTTCCTGTGCCATGGCGATTCCGCTAGGGCATTTCTTCGGCACTCCGAAGCTCCCCGCCGTTCTGGCAATCATGAGTTTCAGCTTCATCATCAGCTCGTTTCAGTCGGTTCCCGCGGCGCTCCTGCAAAAAGACCTGCAATTCAAGAAGCTCTCCCTAATTGACGCAAGCCGCGGGGTGGTGCAAGCGTTGGGGATGATTGTTCTGGCGTTGCTCGGGGCAGGCTATTGGACGCTGGTTTGCGGCGCGCTCCTGGGCGCTGTCATCAGTACGCTTCAGATCATTACCGCGCGCCCGCAACGGCTGGCATGGCCGCGATTACAAGCTCTACGCCAGGCCCTCGGATATAGCTGGCGCGTGCTTGCCGGACGCATCGCCTGGTACGGATACTCAAACGCCGACTTTGTAGTGGCGGGACGCGTTCTCGGCCAGGCTCCCCTGGGCGACTACACCCTCGCCTGGAACCTGGCGTACACACCGGTGGAGAAGGTAACTTCTCTTGTGGGAGCAGTCACTCCGGCACACTATGCCGCAGTGCAAACCGATCACGGCGCACTGCGACGTTATTTGCTGCGGCCGGTCGAAGGCATCGCTTTGGTTGCCTTCCCGTTATTGGTGGGGTTGGCCCTGGTAGCACGAGATGCCGTTATGGTTCTGCTGGGCCAAAAATGGGAAGGCGCTATCGGCGCACTTACTCTGCTTTGCCTGTACGCATGCGTCCGCGCAGTGATGCCGTTAGTGGCGCAAGTCCTTTTGGTGGTGGGGGAGTCAAATTTTGTCATGTGGAACTCCATCGCTTCTCTCATGCTGCTGCCCCTGGCCTTCCTGGCGGGTAGCCGTTGGGGCCCGGCGGGAATCGCCGCGGCCTGGGTAATGGCTTATCCGCTCAATGCCGTGCCTTTGTATATCCGATTGAAGCGGCGGATCGCATTAGATAATCGTGAATGTTTTGCGGCCGTGTGGCCGGCGCTGAGTGGAGTCATAGCTATGACGGCGGTGGTGGCGGCGGTCAAGATGCTGCTGGCCGGGCCGTTCCAGGTTACCGCCGCATGGCGACTGGTCATCGAATCTGCGACCGGTGCCGTGGCGTACGCGAGCATGCTTTTATTGTTTCATCGCCCACGAGTGAGCGCCTTTCGGCGCGCGATGCTGATGCTTCGGGGGTAAGGAGTCACCGGAGAATTTGTGATCCTCGAAGTAACCAACTTGCGATACTGACGACTGACAACTGCTTCAGCGCAGCGCCAGACGCATTTCGTTGGTCGGCGCGAAGCCCATTGATTCGTAGAGTGGCCGGCCCTGGTCGCTGGCATGCAGCGCCACCGTCTGAAACCCTTCTGAACGGCACCAGGCAATGATTGTTTCCATGAGGCTACGGGCAACCCCCTGCCGTCGAAACTCCGGCTCGGTATAAATGTTGAGAACCATCGCCCGCAACGGCCGCACATCAATGGGGCTTGGCAGCCATGGCAGGATGATGACTCCGCCCCCGGCGATCACGGTGCCGTCCGCGCTTTCAGCAACCCAGCTTCGATATCTGCCGTCATTCAACGCAGTCTTCAGAAAGGGCCGGCAGGCTGCTTCCATGCCGTCAAGTACTGCCGCATCGGTATATCCCATTTCGTAAAACATCGCCCGGCGGTGGTGCAGCAGATGTTCAAGGTCGGCCGCCATCGCCCGCCGAATTTTGTATTTGCAATCCGACATGAATGTGTACTCTTTCCCGACACTAGCTGCCATACTCGCCGCCACCGCGATAAAGCACGGTGAGTTTATGAATCAGGCTCTCAAAGCTGAACTCGTTACGCACGCGCTCCTGGCCGGAACGAGCCATATCTGCGGCCATATCCGGGCTGCGCAGTATGCGAAGTATGCCTTCCGCCAAAGCAGAAGCTGATCGCGGTTCCACGATCACGCCGCTGATTCCATCTTCTATGATTTCGCGTGCACCACCAACGCGCGTCGCCACAGCGGGCAGGCCCGCAGCCATGGCTTCCAAAAGCGCATTCGGCATGCCCTCGGCAACCGATGGGAGAACGAACAAATCACAGCAGCGCAGCCTTTCTGCCACGTCCGGCTGCTCTCCGAGAAACAGGAAATTGTCCTGCAATTCGAGGTCTGCAACCCTTCGCTCGAATTGTTCCCGCATCTCGCCGTCGCCAATCAGCGCGAATAAAACTTCGGAGTGCACCCGGCAGACGACAGCGGCGGCATCAATCAGGAAGGAATGTCCCTTCACCTCGCTGTGCATGTTGGCCACTACAGCAACCAGCCTGCGTCTGGCGGAAACCCCGGGAAATAATACGCTCCGGTCGCCGCGTGCAGTCGCGAATTTACCGAAGTCAACACCGTTGTGCAGGACGACTACTTTGCAGTCAGAAATGCCGCCGCCCGCCAGGATCATTTCCTTGACAGCGGCGGAGTTTGCAACCACGCGGCCGGAAAGCCATTGGATCGCCTCAATGATCCTCTCCCTGCCCGGCGTGTACCACGATAAGTGCCCGAGATCGCGTCGACTGCAGATGATTAAAGGGGTGTGCGCCAAGAACGCAGCGGGAATACCCATCAGGTTGGACCAGAGGTCGTGTGCATGCACGATTTCAAATCCGCGCTGCCGGATGAACCAGGCTAGCCGGATAATCTGCCGGCCGGCATGTGCGGATATCAGGGTGCCTCCAGGCGAGAATTGCACCACTTCAATCCCCGTCTCCTCGACCTTTTTCAGGAATTGTCCCTCGCGCTTGAGACAACAAACCGTGAGATCGAATTCGCCCTTTGGCAAGCGGCAACTCATCTCCGCCACCTGATGTTCGGTGCCGCCTACATTGAACGAATCGACCACGAACAGCACTTTGATCCGAGGCCCGGAATCGCCCGACTGCAAACACTTTCCCTGCTCCATGATCAAATTTGACTTGCTGCCTTTACGCATTTGCTTGCACTCATAATCGCACAGCCGCACTTCGCTGCGATGTCCAGCGCCAGCCTGCAATCCCGTGTGCATCCATCCCAGTCCTTGACATTTGATTTTTCTTGACAGCTCTTCCAACTGCGGTGATAGCATTCCAGCTATTCGGGATGGCAGTCAAATTTCCAATCCAGGATTTAGGAGCTACCATGCGTGTCCGGTCCGTTCTTACCCTTCTATTAGGACTTGGGGCTATCTCTAGCCTCGCACAAACCAATTCCCCAACTTCCGCCACCACTGTGACCGTTCCCGCTTTGGTCCGGTTTTCCGGTACGCTGCAGGCGACCAGCGCCAACGTGGGCGTTACGTTTGCTCTCTACGAGGACCAGACTGGCGGAGTGCCGTTGTGGCTGGAGTCGCAGAATGTTTCACTTGATACTAATGGCCACTACGCCGTCAATCTGGGCGCGAACCATCCGGGCGGGCTTCCGGTAGAGCTTTTCGCCGCCGGCGATGCACGCTGGCTGGGCGTGAGGGTGGAAGGCGGGGCGGAGCAGCCACGCGTCCTGCTGGTGAGCGTTCCGTATGCCATGAAGGCCGCCGAGTCTGATAGCCTCGGCGGGCGTCCAGCGGCGGCCTATGTGACGACGGATGAGTTGGCGAATCAATTGTCCGTCGCGGGCCTGTTGCCAACTCAGGCATCGGAAAGCGCGGCTGTGTCCAGCGCGGAAAGCCTCTCTCCAGCCAGTGGCGCCGCCAAGAACCCGCGACGGGTTTGGGCTGGTGGCAGCGTCAACGCAACCACGTCAAGCCTGCTGTCGTTCTACACGCTGATGCCGTGCCGGGTAGTGGACACGCGCGGGGCTACCGGCGCGCTCGGCGGGCCGTCGCTCGTCTCCGGTCAAATAAGAACCTTTCCTTTGCTGGAAAGTGGCTGTTTTTTGGGTACAGCAGCCACTCCCGTGGCCTATTCAGTGAACGTCACGGTGATTCCAAAGAGTGGCGGCGATTTGGGCTACTTGACGGTGTGGCCGTACGGGCAAGGCCAGCCGGTCGTGTCCACATTGAACGACGCAACCGGGCTGATCCTGGCCAATGCAGCCATTGTCCCGGCAGGCAGTGACAGCGAAGGCAGTGTCTCTGTTTTCGCCAGCTCAACTACGGCAACGGACCTGCTGATCGACGTGAACGGATACTTTGCGGCAGGGACGGGCACAATTACGGGGGTGACGGCCGGCACCGACCTCACTGGGGGTGGCACAAGCGGCAAGGTCACCGTTAACCTGGACACAACCAAGGTTCCAACCCTGGCGGCAACCAGTAACAACTTCACCGGCAGCATCACCGCATTGTCGTTTTCCGGCAGCGGCGCCGGCGTAACTAACGTGACCGCGGTGAATTCTGCGGAACTGGGAGGAGTCGCGGCCAGCAACTATCCCCAGCTAACTACGGTGAACAATTTCACTAACTATCAATCCGTGACGGCGGCCGAGCCGGGATACGCAGTGGGAGCTCTCAACAATTACTCCACAGGTGGAAGCGGGATTGAAGGATTGTCGAACGGCACTAACGGTGTTGGGGTCTTCGGCGAGGCCGACACCGGAACCGGCGCTGCCGGTGTTTCCGGCGTTAGCACAACCGGAATCGGCGTTCACGGCGAATACGGCACCGCTAGCACCGTAGGTTCAGGGTTGACCGATGGCCTCAGTGGAGTCTGGGCCGATACAGGCAACGGAAACGAGGCGTTGCTGGCAACCGCAGACGATACAAACGCCGCAGTAATCTTTAATAACGGCACCTTCGCCACACTCTACGTAGAGAACGAAGTCGACGCAGTGGAGACAGTCTTGTACGCGGTCGGCCCCGAAACGGGCGTCGGCTGTGAAATCCTAACAAACGGAGACCTCGAGTGCAGCGGCACCATTACCGAAGTGGAGCGGACTAAGGACCGGCGCGCCTTGCAGATGTACAGCGTGCAGTCTACCCAGAATTGGTACGAGGATTTCGGCACTGGAGAACTGAAAAGCGGCGTGGCTAATGTTGTGCTGGATCCTGATTTTGCCGAATTGGCAAATACGAGCGTGAATTATCACGTTTTCTTGACGCCGAATGGCAATTGTAAAGGACTCTATGCGATCCGGAAGACCGCAGCCAGCTTTGAGGTGCATGAGTTGGGTGGCGGCACGGCAAGCATATCTTTCGACTATCGCATCGTGGCCAAGCGCAAGGGCATGGAGTCGATCCGCATGGCCGACGTCACCGAGCGAATGAACGCGCTAGAAGCCTCGCGGCCACGAAACCGCAAGGACCGAACCGTGCAGGAGTCTCGGGCACAGGCCAAGCGGGCGACCTTGACACAGGGGACGCAGCGAGTGGTCAAGAGCGACTAACCTTCGCGGTGTTGCTTGAGGGCCGACGCTCCCGTTGAAGTCGGGACAAGCGCCCAGAGTCGGGCCCGCGGGCAAAGCCAAATCTGCGCCCTAATCCGGCCAAGAACTTTAGAGGACTTGACGCGCCGTGCAAGCTGATTTCCTATGATATAGGTCGACTGCTTGCGCACCATGTCTTCAACGAATGTCTGGGACAAAATTCGGCACAACCTGCACTGGCTTCCTCCCTATTGGTGGCAAAGGCTGACTCGGTCCAAACCAGAAGGCAATCCCATACATCTGGTGATTGCCCTAGCCGACCACTTTGAGCCTTCCATGGTGCATGTTCCGGGCGGGCGCGCGCCTTACGCGGAGCAGATGCAACGGCTGGAACGCTGGTGCCGCGAATACCCGGCAACGATGGACCCTTGGCGGGACGCAGAAGGTTTTCCTTTTCGCCACACCTATTTTTATCCCGCGGAACAGTATGACGATGCTTTGATCGAGCGACTCGCTGAGCATTGCCGCGATGGCTGGGGTGAGATCGAAATTCACCTGCATCACGGAATCGCAGCGCCGGATACGCCTGAGAATACCCGTCAATCCCTGGTCGGCTTCCGGGATGCCCTTGTCAAGCTGGGCTGCCTTTCGCGATGGGAAGGGCAAGGGCCGATCCGCTATGCGTTCGTACACGGCAACTGGGCGCTGGCTAATTCGGCCAGGGGGGAAAGCTGCGGGGTGGACGAGGAAATGCAAATTCTGGCGGACACCGGTTGTTATGCGGATTTTACCCTGCCGTCGGCTCCTTTTCATGCCCAGGTAAACAAGATCAACAGTATTTACGAGTGCGCATTGCCGCTCGACCAAAGGGCGCCCCACCGGCGCGGCCGCAATTTGCAGCGCGGCCGGGCTCCACAGATATTTCCGCTGATGGTGCAGGGACCGTTGGGACTGCGCTTCTTCGGCTCCCGCGACGGCGTGCGCGCTCCGCACATCGAAAATGGGGAACTGGCGGCGGCGAACGCGCCAACCCTGGCGCGCCTGAGACTTTGGAAAAACATCGCCATCACAGTCTCCGGCCGGCCCGATTGGGTGTTCATCAAACTGCATTGCCACAGCATGGATCCCCTGGAACAGGAAGCAATGAGCGGATCGCCGGTGGCGGACTTTCTGCAGGAACTGACCTCCGATTCAGCCAGGGCGGTTTATCGCGTGCACTTTGTTGCCGCGCGTGAGATGGTTAATGTGATCCTGGCGGCCTGCGACGGCAAAGAGGGAAATCCTGGAGAATATCGGGACTACCGGCTCAAGCGGATCAGCGGCTAATCATTCGCACTCTATGCCGGGATGGCCGAATCGCTGATTCGCATTACCGCAATGCGTTCCAGCACATCATCGGGCCGGTCGCTTTGTACGATTGGCCGAAGGTTGCGCCGCCGGCTGGCCCCGTCATGCTCGACACAGATTTCTGCGCCGGAAGCAAAACTGATCCAGATGTTATAAAAGCCCACGTTGGAATGGAATTCGTCGATGGCCAGTCTGGCCAGGCAGGAAGCGGAATCGAAATCCAGCAGCCTCAGTGTGATGTAATCGTCTTCGAAGACAATCTCGCCATCCACGGCTTCTACGCGAGCTTCATTGGGTGCTTGGTTGGGGGCCATTTGCATCCTCGCTATGCGAGCATCATGCCACGAGACTGGGTTTTCGGGCAACCAGCGCAGATTGTGGGATATGGTACATAGGTTGACCACAGACCCGCAAAAATAAATGCGCAAAGTCCCCCGGTGAATTCATACAATAAGGAAAGCACTCCGACAATTCAATCATGTGCGGCATCTGCGGGTTTTTCAGTTTCGGCAACGGTCATCCGGCGCAGCTAGAATGGCTGCGCACGATGAACCGCGAGATCGTGCATCGCGGTCCGGATGACGATGGGTATTACGTATCCGGTCCGGTCGGACTGGCGATGCGGCGCCTGAGCATCATTGACCTGGATACCGGCCACCAGCCGTTGGGAAATGAAGATAGCACTCTGCAGATCGTTTTTAACGGCGAGATTTACAACTACCGGGAACTGCGGACCCATCTGACCGAGCGCGGCCACCAGTTCCGCTCGCATAGCGACACCGAAACGATCGTTCATCTGTACGAGGAGTACGGAAGCGAATGTGTCCAGCGATTGCGAGGTATGTTCGCCTTTGCCATTTGGAACTCGACTAGTCGGCACCTGTTTCTCGCTCGTGATCGCTTGGGCATAAAGCCCCTGTACTACCGAAATTCAGGCAAAGAACTGGTTTTTGCGTCGGAGATCAAGAGCCTGCTGAAGTTTCCCGGAGTGAACGCTGAGCTAAATGCAGCGATAATCCCGGAATACCTTGCGTTCGGCTATCTATCCGGTCCGGAGACGTTTTATTACGGCATTAATAGCCTTCCTCCGGGTCACACGATGGAGATAGATGAATCCGGCGCCATCACGCGCAATGAGTACTGGGACCTGGGCCGGCAGGATCGCGCTGCCGGGGGTAGTCACCGGCCGGGAGCCACGACTCGGTCGGACACAGATTGGATTGTGGACTACCGCCGGCTGCTGGAGGAATGTGTCGGCTCACACCTGATGAGCGATGTACCTCTGGGGATGTTTCTGAGCGGAGGACTGGATTCCAGCGCCGTTGCCGCCATCGCATCGAAGCGTCGAGGCGAGCCGATCGATACTTTCTCGGTTGGCTATGAGGAAGCTGCGTTCAGCGAATTGAACTTCGCTCGGGAGGTTTCCCGGCACATAGGTTCGCGGCACCACGAAGTCCAAATGTCGCGCAACGATTTCTTCGGCGCTCTCCCGCGGCTCATCTGGCACGAAGACAAGCCGATCACGTGGCCGTCCAGCGTGTCATTGTATTTTGTGGCCAGGCTGGCGCGGGAGCATGTGAAGGTGGTGCTTACCGGAGAAGGCAGTGATGAAACGCTGGCAGGCTACACGCGCTATGCAGTCACCTTATGGAACCAGCGATTTCAAGACATCTACCGGAAGGTTGCGCCCTCTGGGTTGCGCCGACGATTGCGTGAGGGCCTGCAGGCGGAGGGTGCATCCGGTCTGCGGCGCAAGCTGGCGCACACTTTTCTGGGCCGGGATGGCGATTCCTGGGAGTCGGTCTATTTCGAGAATTTTCTCTGTGCGTTCTCTTCAACGGAGCAGCAGGCGCTGCTGGCGGAAAACGGCTGGAGGAATGGCAGCAGCTTCAAGAATGGACTGCACTATTGGGACCTAGCGGCGGAGAAAGGTCGAGTGGGGGCCAACTCTATGCTGTCGCGCATGCTATATGCCGACATCAAGACTTATCTGGTTGAACTGTTAATGAAGCAGGACCGGATGAGCATGGCCGCATCCGTTGAAAGCCGCGTGCCTTTTCTGGATCATAAGCTGGTGGAATTTGCTGCCGGTATTCCCGCATCACTAAAAGTTCGCGGGCTGGGAGGCAAGTGGGTATTAAAGAAGGCGGTGCAGGACTTGTTGCCGTCGTCCATTATCCACCGCAAGAAGCTTGGATTCCCCACGCCGTGGCGGGCATGGCTGAGCGGCCCGCAATTTCCCTGGGTGGAAAACCTCCTAACCGGGCCGCGTAGCGAACAGCGAAAGCTCTTCAAGCCCGAAGCGGTAGCACAATTGCTCTCTGAACACCGGTCGCGCAAACGCGATCATACGGACCGCCTGTGGCGTCTTCTGAATCTGGAACTGTGGTGCCGCGTGTTTCTCGATCGAGAAGCCCCTGCTGATATTCCCTCGCCGCTTGCTCAAAGTGCCGGCACGTAACCCCCATGCCAACCGGTGGCGGATTCCGCAGGTGACTATGGTTCGCCCTCGTAGATTGCCGGGTTCTCATGGGCTTGAAGCCGCGGTCTTATACTTAGAACGTGGGAATCCAGCGGATTTTGCGCAATCGACTGATATTGCAGGGTTGCAGGAGGGCCTGGGATGCCTGAGCCAGTTACGGCGCTGGGGGCAGAGCGCCCGCTGACCGGGACATCTGCCCTGGGGCCAATCGCGCAGAAGACATCCCGCCAGTGGCGCTGGCTGGCGCTGATCATCGCAGTGACCGTTCTTTATTTGCCCGTGCTGTCGCGCCTGGTGGCGCAATGGTGGAACGATTCGAATTACTCCCATGGCTTTCTGATCCCGTTCTTTGTGGGCTACGTTCTTTGGGAACGCCGCGAACAGTTGCGGCAGGTTCCGGTTCAGCCGGCATGGTCTGGCTTGGTGGTGCTGGCGGGATCGGTGGGCTTGTTGTTCGTCGGCCTGTTGGGCGCGGAGTTGTTTATCACCAGAATTTCCTTGTTGGGGACGATTCTGGGATTATTGGTTTTCCTCCTTGGCTGGCCGGTGGTTCGCGCGCTCTGGTTTCCGCTGGGCGCCTTGCTGATGATGATTCCGCTGCCGGCCATTATTTATAACCAGATCGTCTTCCCGTTGCAGTTGCTGGCGTCGCGGGTGGCCGCTGCCGGCCTGAACGGATTTCACATCATTCCGGTGGTGCGCGAAGGCAATGTCCTGGTGCTGCCAAAGATGCGCCTGGAAGTGGCGGAGGCCTGTAGCGGGATACGCTCGCTGATGTCGATGTTTGCCCTGGGATTGGTTTATGGCTACTTCGCCGAATCCAGAACCTGGGTGCGCGTGCTTCTGTGCTTTGCCATCCTTCCTATCGCTGTCCTTAGTAATGCTGCGCGCGTAATGTTCGCCGCCGTATCCGCCCAGGCTTGGGGCGATGCAGCCGTGGAAGGGTTGCCGCACATGATCTCGGGAGTGGTTTTGTTTGTGGTGGCGACCCTGACCTTGATCGGATGCCATAGCGTGATCAAATTGGCTTTTGGTGACGGGCCGCCGGTGTCGAATTTGGCCTCATCCCCAGCCGTTTCAAGCCGAGTCCCCGTTGCTGACCGCCAAATCGCGCCAAGCAACCGGAGACTGGCAACTGCTGTTCTGCTGGTTGTAATCGCCGCCGCGGGAACACAAACGTTGCGTCACGGCGAGATTGTGTTTTTACAGCAACCTCTGCAGAGCATTCCCATGCAGATTGACGCCTGGCAGGGACGCGACCTGCCTCCGCTCGACCGCGAGGTGCTCACCATTGGCGGCATGGATGATTACCTGAATCGCATTTACAGCCTGGATGCAGACCACGAACTGTCGTTGTATGTGGGTTACTATCGCAGCCAGGCCACCGGGGACAGCATTCACTCACCCAAAAACTGCCTTCCCGGGAGTGGCTGGCAGCAGGTCAGTTCCAGCCAGGTTGCCTTGCTCATGCCGGATGGTTCCGAGCGTCCCGTGAACCTGTATGTGATCGAACAGGGCGGCGAGCGGGAGGTGGTGCTGTACTGGTACCAGGCGCACGGGCGCATCGTCGCGAGCGAATTCCGCGCCAAGCTCTACATGATCATGGATGCGATCCGCCTGCACCGCACGGACGGTGCCCTAGTACGGATAGCGGTGCCCATTGTTGCCACGGAGCGCCAGACACAGAAGGCCGCCATTCATTTTGCGGAGAGAGTGATGCCCAGCCTGCAGCGGATCATTCCGCAATAGATAATTACCTTGATACACGTTCAAGGGATGCGCGAACAGTTGCCACCTAGCGTGCCTATACATTAGAAGCTAGAAAGTTCAAATCTGTTGGTCCCGGCGGTTGGAGAGAAAAGTGTTGGAATCGCCCGCTAATCCCTTCGTTAGAATTCGAATTGGAGCCCCTCGTCGCATTGTGACGGTACCCTGCACGTTGCTCCGGGTTGAACTTTCATGTACGTGTGCCGAATCATCGCCGGATCATTGATTATCCCAGCGCTGCTCCTTGCGCTTGGATGTTCGCGCCACTCGGAACAGGCCAAGAAGCGGGCCATGGACAGCGGGCAACGCCTAATGGAGGAAGGCAAATATGAGCAGGCTGCGGCGCAATTTCGCGAGGCCATCGGACAGGATCCGCATTGCGTCGAAGCCTATCTCGACCTGGCCAAAGCGGACGAATCGATGTCGGAATGGAGCGATGCCTTTGTCGCACTGCAACAGGCCGCGGACGTTGACCCAACCAGCATCGCCGTTCGCCTGAGAATCGGGGAGCTTTACCTGTCTGCGCGCCAGTACAGCATGGCCCTGGACTCCGCCAAAGTCGTCCTGGCGGTCGCCCCGGCCAGTCTTGGCGCGTGGCAATTGTACGGATCGGCCTCCATGGGGCTGCAACAATTCGATTCCGCGCGTGGAGCTTTCCAGCGGATCGTGTCCTGGCATCCGGAGGACGCGGACGCCTGGGTAAGTTTGAGCCAGGCGGAGATCTCCCTGCATCATTTCGGGGACGCGGAAAAAAACCTTCGCAAAGCCATAGCCCTCAATCCCCAGCTCACGCTGGCGTACTCGACGCTGGCAAGTTTCTATCGCTCGCAAAACCAGTTGGCACAGGCGGAAGCCGCGCTGCAACAGGGTGTCCAGCACAATCCGGATGATGAGTCGCTCTACCTTTTGTGGGCGCAGTTGCTGGAGGCGGACAGCAAAGGCCAGGAAGCCGACGCGATTCTGCGCCGGCTGGAAGAAAGCCGCGGGGACCTGCCTACAGTTGCCGCAGACCTGGGGGATTTCTATGCTCACAAAAACCCCGGCCGCGCGCTCGAGCTTTATCAGCGAGGAGCGGCAGCCAATCCCGGAAATCTGGATTTGCGAGCGCGCATTATCGAGCTCTTCATCAATACGGGCCGCTTCGACGAAGCCCAGGCGCTGATTGACCGGACGCTGAAAGAGAGACCCAAAAACCCGATGGCTCGCATTTTGCGCGCACGAATCCAGATCGCGAAGGGTAAGGTTGATGACGCCGTAGCCACATTGCAGCGCCTGGTCGTTGACATTCCGGATTCCGCCCAGGCACACTATGCGCTCGGTCTGGGTCATGTGCAGCAAGGGGCCGCAGATCTGGCGGTGGGCGACTTCGAAGAGGCGGTGAAGTACGATCCCCGCATGATTGCCGCCTGGCAAAGCCTGGCGGATCTTCATCTGTCCCGGGGCGACCTGCACATTGCCAGGGGCTATGCCGAGCATTGCGTACAACTGGACGCCGGAGACGCCAGCTCACACCTGCTTTTTGGAAGAGTCCTTCTGCGCCTCGGCGAACATGCACCGGCCCGCGAGCAATTCAGCCAGTGCGCGCGCCTCGCGCCTGCCGACCCCCGGCCTCACGTCCAGATGGCGAATTCCTACAGCGCGGAGAAAAAGGAAGGGGATGCGGAAAAAGAATTTCAGATCGCGCTGAACCTCGCGCCACAAAACGCAGACGTATTGGGAGAATTCGTCAAATTCCTCATCGCCTCGGGCCAGGTACAGAAGGCGCTGGCGCGTGCCCGGCAGTTTGCGCTCGCAAATAATGGCGATGCCAGCGCGCATTACTGGATGAGCACGGTGCTTGCAAAGCAAGGCCGGTTGCAGGAAGCGAGGGTGGAGGCCGAGCGCGCCATCCAAATCGACCGGGCCTACGTTCCTGCTTACGTCGCACTGGCTTCGTTGTACCCGCAACTGCACGAGACCGATTCGGCTTTGTCTAAGTACCAGCAGGAACTCGCATCGACGCCGCAGAATCCCGCCCTGCAGACGCTGGTCGGGGATCTTTTCCTTGCCTGGGGAGATTTGCCCCAGTCCCGCAAGCATTATGAACAGGCTTTAGCCGTCAATCCGTATTTTGCGTATGCCGCATCGGGTCTCGCTTGGGTATATGCGCTGCAAGGTGACAGTCTTGACGTGGCGCTGAGCCTGGCGCAGAGAGCGAGACAGTTGATGCCGGAATCGGACAGCATCGCGGATACGCTGGCCTGGGTCCACTACAAACAAATGAGCTATTCCACTGCCAAGCTACTTTTGCAAGAGTGCGTGCAAAAAGCACCCGAGAATGCCCTATATCACTACCACCTCGGGATGGTGCTTCACGCCATCGGAAATTCCCAGAAGGCAAGAGCGGAACTGCAAGCGGCGTTAGGGCTAAAGCTGCCCGGCGATGACGCGGCCCAGGCCCAGCACACTTTGGAACAGTTACACTGAGGGGCAGAGGTGCTTGGAATCACAGTAGCAAACTATTGCACAATGTATGCAAGAAATGGTTTCAAGAAATTAATGCTGCCGAAACCTAATTCCGTGGTAGTATCTTGGGTACTAAAGGATTAGAACTTGTGATCGACTCCAGGCGTGTGGCCACCATCGTGCTATTGAAATGAGCGGTGGTTCGTTTCCTCTGTGGCGTGCGGCATGTGAACGATTGACTTCCTTGCCAGCCGGTTGCCTATTGCATGAAGGACGACTGGGAAGCAAGTCAACTTGAAAGGCACCCGATCTGAGGTTGCAGGAGTGGAAAACAGCTTTTGTTGGCGGACGGTGCATCATACTTGTGTTAGTTAGGGCTTTTGCCCTTGGAGCTGCATGTGAAGCGTCTGGTTTGGTTTTTTGTCATGTTGTTAATGGCTGGTGGAATCATCGCCGGCAAGCAAGCTTACGAGTTGTGGCGCCATGATTCCATCGATCTTACCGTGCCGTCGCCGGTTTTCCGCGCGGCGCGCAGCATTTATCCGTTCTCGGTAATTCCCGGCGGGGTGTATGATTCCAGCGAACTCGCCGAGTCGATTGCGCGCGACCCCGTCGCCCGGGCACACTACCAGGACATCAAGGCTGACCGCCTGTGGCCGACGCAGGTGCACGAACCCATGCTCGCCTATGTGTCTTACCGAAAGGGAAATAACATCT
>JBEKOS010000037.1:0-23399 GCA_049521535.1 Terriglobales bacterium
GAAGGAAGGTTTTCATTGCGGTCACAACATCCTGTGCAGAGGAATCTCATCTATCTGCCAAAATCCTATGTACTTATCTGGAGCATATGGATTCGAACATTTCTCATCGATCAGAAGCGATGGCGGCGGTAGAAAGAAGGGTGCTGCTTCAAGATTCAAGCGCCGCCATTCTCCGGTCACGATGTCATTATTCGTGTGGACCTGGTTATGCGTCGTGGTCAGAAGGAAACGGGAACCGCTCCTTTTGATATTGGCGAGAGCGTGCCGCACATCCCGAAGAGACAAGTGCACAAGGCAATCCCGGCATAAGATAAGGTCCACGCAGGGAAGCGGGTCCGAAGTAAGGTTGCACTTGACGAATCGCCTAGAGTGACTTCCGAAGCACTGTTGATTGGCCGCCACCAGTTCGGGCACAATGTCTGCCCCGACATATTCCACAGGAAGATCCAGCAACTTCATCCAATTAAAATCCCCACAGGGAATATCCAGAAGGCTGTGAATGCCATAGCTCCGCACTAGATCGGGCAGAGCTTGCCGAATTGCCTGCGTTTGCTCCAGCGTGGCCCCGTCACCGGAAGGCGATTCGGGGTTGCCCCAGCAATTGCGTCGGTAATGCTCGGTGAACACGCCTTCCATTCCCAGCCGCCGCCAGCGTGGCCGGATGATGAGATTCCAACAAACGTAACTGTATCCTGACACCAGCCAGGGAGCGTGCTGCTTGATGGCCTGCCTGAGGGACATTTCTGCCGTTATCGTAGCACGGAAATCGTCCGAGTTTGTTCGTCGGCTGACTCTTGGTCGCCTTGGATCCATTTGCGCAATTCGCGGCGCAGAATCTTCCCGGATGGCGTATGTGGAATTGACGCGACGAAGTTAACTTCGCGTGGTCGCTTATAGGCGGTGAGCTGATCGCCGACGAAATGCATTAATTCCGACTCCATCCGGGCCGAGGGCGCGAAGCCTTCCCGCAGGACCACGAAGGCGCAAGGAAACTGCCCGGCGTCTGCATCAGGGCGGCCCACTACTCCGCAATCTAGCACCGCGGGATGCTCCAGAAGCAGGGCCTCGATTTCGGCCGGCGCCACCGGAAATCCCTTGTATTTGATCATCTCCTTACTGCGGTCGAGCACATAATAAAATCCTTCACGGTCGCGCCGCACTACATCTCCTGACCAGAACCAGCCGTCGCGAAGAACGGCGCTTGTTGCCTCGGGAGCGTGCCAGTATCCGAGCATGAATTGCGGGCCCCGCATCACCAACTCGCCCGGCTCGTCGTCGGCTGCCTCGCGGCTGTCCGGGGTGATGACGCGGCATTCGGTCTCCGCCACCGGCCAGCCGATGGACTCGGGGCGATATCGCTCAGGCTCGATAAAGCCCACATGCGTGACCGGCGAAGCTTCAGTCATGCCATAGCCCTGCCGCACGAGGATGCCGGTGGCCGCAGTGAACTTGCGCGCCAGGTCCGGAGGCAGTGGCGCGGCCCCGCATTTGACCCAGGATACGCAATGATCTCGCGGGAAGTTTCCGCGTTCCGCGGCCTGAACCAGCGCGTTAAGAATAGGTGGGACCACCGGCGCCATGGTGATGCGCTCGTCCAGCAGAAGCTGCTGGGCCGAAGCCGTCTCGAAGCGCGGCATCAGGACCAGGGTGCACCCGATCAAAAGCGCGGGATTGAGAATCACATTCAGCCCATAGATGTGATAGAGCGGCAGAGACAGCAAAATCCTCTCATCCGGCCGGAAGATGCCGCCCGGCTGTGCCCCGACCAACTGGTAGGAATTGGCCAGTAGATTCAAGTGTGAAAGCATTACCCCTTTGGGCAGGCCAGTGGTGCCGCTGGAGTAGGGAAGTGCCGCAATCGTATCTTCCGGAGGTGCAAGCGGCGCGGGCAAGGGGGCAGCGGGTGTGTGTAACAGACTGTTGAAGGGTCGTGCTCCGGCCGCCGCGGTGCGCGTGGTGTAGACCCCCCGCAGGCCGGGCAGGCCGTCGAAGTTCATGTCCTGGATGAGCGGTCCGTCGGTGAGGAGCATGGCCGCGCCGGAGTTTTCAAGCTGGTAGCGAACCTCGCGCTCGCGATAACTCGGATTCAAAAGCGTCGGGATCACCCCCGCCAGAGCAGCGGCATGAAATGCGGAACAAAACTCCCACGAGTTCGGCAGGTAAATCGCCAGTACGTCGCCTGGGCGCATGCCCGCTGCAACCAGTCCTGAAGCCAGGGATCGTATTCGCTCACCATACTGTGCGTATGTCAGGCGCAGTGGCGGCGAAGTCGAAGTGTCCACGATGGCGATCAAGTTGGGGAATCGCTCGCAGGCCGCGAGGATGGCGTCGTGCAGAAATCGCCCCCGCGGATCGGCGTAAAGTGTGCGCTGCATGTTGGCAATGCTCGATTCTATCCTGTCTAACGCTGGGCGGCGCGAGAGCGCGAACGCAAGGGCGGCTTCTTCAAGACTGCGGTCAGTTCAACGGTTGAACCCCACCCTATCGGCTGAAAACGATAAGGGTGGAGCAACCCTAAGTTAGATGGGATCGGCGGGCAGAGCGCGCCGATCCCATCGGGCCTAGTCCTTCCTTGATGTCGATGCTAGAAAACCTCTTGGCCTGCACCAACTCCGGCCGCTGGGAATTTCCGCCCGCACATATCTTCACCAATTGCCGGTAGTATGACTCGGCCTTGGCCGGCTGCTTTGCCAGTTCGGCAGCGCGAGCAGCCCCGTAAAGCGAACCGAAGCGATTGGGATTGTATTTCAAATTGGCTTCATATTCCGCCAGCGCTTTGGCCGGCTCGTTCATTTCCATCAGCATGTCGCCGAGCATCTCCCGGGCAGGAAGCTCGCCCTCAGCGGCGAAGGCGCCTCCCTCATGTTTGGCAATTTCCTGCAGCGCCTTAAGCGCGGCACTATTTCTTCCTTCGGCGTGATCGACCCAGGCGGTAGCTCGCCGCCAGTCGCGGTCAACCTCTTTCGCGAGGTCATGCTCACCCTTTTGTTCAAGGGCAGCACGTAATTTCTCGATTTCGGCCACTTCTTCGCGTGCCTGCTGAAGCGCTCCGGAATGCGCTGCACCCAGCGCCCGTGCGAGGTGGATGATGGACGAATCCGACAATGACGCTCCGGGAACCGGTTCCAGCGTGGCTGCGGCCTTCCAATCATGAAGCTCCAGCGCCACGGTTGCGGGATAGCTGACCCGTGCGGACGCACGAGGATCGGCGTCGGTTCCGTACATGTCCTTCATCTCCGGCAGCTTCTTGACCTCTTCGATCAATGCGCGCGCCTGGTCTTCCCGCCCGCACTGGAGGTAGGCGTACACCAGAAACTCCATGGCGTGATACTGATGCCCTTCGTCGGCGAGTCCAACAGAGGCAGCGTTGCGGCTGGCGGCAATGGAGGCCAGGTTGGAATCGATGTCCTCCTGCCACAGTCCCAGCCGGGCGAAGATGTGCGACGGCATGTGCAGCGCATGGGGAGCGGCGGGCGCGATGGACGCGTAGCGCCTGGCGGCTGGAAGGCCTTTTTCGGCCATTCCGGAGACATCGTAGGCGTGAATCAGGTAATGGGCCATGCCCGGATGGTTGGGTTCGACCACAAATAACGGCTCGAGAATAGCAGCGGCCTGTTTTCGTTTCTTGTGCGACTTGTCATCAGTGGCGATGAGCGCCCAGGCGTAAAAAGCCGCGGCTTCGTGATCGTCGGGGTATCTGCGGCAAAGCTGTTCCATGGCTTTGAGGTAGGCATCTTCTCGCTTATCATTGTCCGCGCCAGGGTGGTCGTAGAACCTCCCCAAGGCATCCAGGTAGTCGCGCTCGCGCTCGGTGGGGGGATCAAGCGCTTTTCCAGCGCTGATTTCCTTCCAGCCATCCTTGCGTTGCGGGGCGTCAGGGACATCCCAGCGCCAGTAACTGCGGGCAATGCCCCAGTGGGCCATCGCGCAGTGCGGGTCCTGCTCCAAAGCCTTCCGAAAATCGGCTTCTGCCGACTCGAAGGCAAAGGAGTGAAGCAGCGCCACTCCGCTAGTGAATGTTTCCTGCGCTGCTGGGGAGCAGGAAACAGGGAAGTGGACTGAGCCGAATTGCTGTCCGGAATGCTGGTCGGCGCGGGCAGAGAGCGCCACGGCAACCAGAATCAGGAAGAGCGGAATCTTGGGCGCAGACAATGACAAAACTCCCATTCACGGGTTAAAGACGGTGCGTGAGAACGCGAATCTTGGTGCAGCTCCCAACAGTTGTCATTCTAAAGCTCGCCAAGCCGGCTGCAAGTATTTGGCAGCAGGGGCTGGCATGGCCGAAGAATCTAAGCGATTTTGGCGAAGTACAGAGATTCTTCGGCCACGCCAAATCTCGCGCGAAAAAACCACTCGCGCGGATTTGGCGGACTTCAGAATGACAAATGCCAGGAACTGCACACACCTCTGGCTTCTCACGCATCCTCTAAAGCCCTTCCGTCGTGAGCGCTTGAGCGGCACGACTGAAGTCGTGCCCTGACACTTCCTTCTCTTCGGCGAATTCCCGTGCTGCCGGAGAAGTCTCGTGGTTTGCAGTGCCTGCAGCTTCAAAAAATCGCTTCAAGCGGAGAATGGGCTGCTCATATACGTACCATGAAAACACGGCAAAAGGAATCGGAAACAGCATCTGCCCTATCATTCGAGGAAGATTCGCATGCGGCCAGCCTTGAAACACGGAATAGAGAGGCGTCCTCCAGAAAATGGCGAAGGCGATGGGATGAAAAATGTACACGCCGTAACTGACTTTACCCACAAATCGCAGAGGTGCCGCCCGAAGAACCCGATTTTCATGATGGGCGGCGTAGAGCACGACGCTGGCGAAGGTCAGCGCAAGCGCGAAGTAAACGTATTCAAAATCGCCGTGAATCAACAGCCACGCTGCCCAAGGCGCGGCCAGCCAAGTATAGCGGAACCACTTTGGCTGCAAAACGGCCAGCGCGCCCGCTGCAATCGGATCCAGCCGGGTGAAAGTGAAGAAAAAGCCCATGGAGCTGTCAATGTGGTGCAGAAACATGCGGAACGGAGTGCCCAGCAACAGCACGGCCAGGGCAACTCCGGTGAGGGTGCGGCGCGAGCAGAGCCGAACCGCGAACGGCCACACCAGGTAGAACTGCTCTTCCACGCATAGAGACCAGGTGATTACCAGAGCGAACGAACCCAGACGCGCGTACACCAGGTTCTGGACGTAAAACACGTAATACTCCCAGTGTATGTAGCGCGGATCGAAGTCCTGGCGCGCCCAGAGGCCGAGGTGCGGACTGAGGACAAAAACAAAAAGCAGCAAGAGATAGTAGAGCGGCCAGATGCGCAGCCCACGACGGGCGTAGAAATTGCGGTAGTAGTGCGGCTGATCGCGCGAACTGACCAAAATCGAGGTGATCAGGTAGCCGGAGATGGCAAAGAAAAGGTCCACACCGACCCATCCATAGGAGCGCATTTTCTCCAGGGCGTGAGACTGGAAGCCGAAGTTGCAATGAACGAAGAGCACAGCGCCAATCGCAAACGCGCGCAAGCCGTCAAGTTCCGGGATATATCGGCGCAGGGGCATGGGTGATTTATGATTTAGCGCGGATTCAAACCGAGGGCGACGATCCGAATGCCGGTAGGCAAGAACGGCCGGAAACCCGGAAGCGTCCCTTCCGTACTCCGTTGCGGTAGAGACTGATCCGCTCCATTCAACAGTCGAATTTTCTATTGTAATGCCGGAACATAAGGCCACGACCGGGATTCTCAAGCCGAAGAGCTCACGCCTTGCCTATGTTGACTGGATGCGCGGCCTGGCCTGCCTCTTGATGTTCCAGACGCACTGCTACGATTCTTGGCTGAATCCAGACGCCCGCCGTACGAGCTTCTTCATGTGGTCGCAGGCCGGAGGCACGTTTCCGGCGCCGCTGTTCCTGTTCCTGGCAGGCGTTTCCTTTGCGCTGGTTACGGACAAGCTGCGCCAACGCCTCGTTCCGCCTGGCAAGATTGCGGCGCAGACCGTTCGCCGCGGGGCCGAGATTCTGGGGCTCGGGCTGCTGTTCCGGCTGCAGCAGTATGCCGTTAACTGGCGTTGGGCTCCCTGGACCGACCTGTTGCGCGTCGATGTGCTCAACACCATCGGCGTCTCAATGATGTTGATGGGAGTGGCGTGCTGGATTGCGGGTTACCTTGGGTCCGGGAACGGAGGCGAGCCCAGCGTGACGCAAGCCGGCAGTCAGCCGGCGCGGCTGCGGGATCATGCGCGAGCGATAAACATTGCTTTGGCGGTGGTAACTGCGGGGACGATTTCTATGCTTACCCCGCCGTTGTGGACGACTCACCGCCTGCGATGGCTGCCGTGGCCGCTCGAAAGCTACATCAACGGAGTGCATACCTTCGGCGCGCCAAAAGGCTGGTTTTTTCCCATTTTTCCCTGGACCGGCTTCGCTTTTGCCGGGCTGGCAATTGGCTTCTTCCTGTTGACCGACTTCGCGAAACGCTTTGGAGCACTCGTCTTCGTCGCGCTAGGCGCACTTGGTGGCCTGCTGATCGTCGCGGGGCGGTGGCTCGATCGTTCGCCTGGCCAGTTCTATGCCGTCTACAGCTTCTGGACCACAAGCCCCGAATTTTTTCTCATTCGCGTGGGCATGTTACTGATTATCCTGCTGGGCGCATATGGGTGGTGCCGGTGGGGCGCCGCGCAATGGGGATGGAGTCCGGTGATTCAACTGGGCCAGACTTCATTGCTGGTCTATTGGGTTCATATTGAGTTCGTCTACGGCCGCATGATCATTCTGCCGAGCCACGCCAATTCAATTCGAATCGCAACCTACGGACTCTTGTTCATCACCACGTTCATGCTGGTGCTTTCCGTGCTTCGCACGCGAATCCGCGAATGGCAGCCGGTGCTCGGAGATCTAATGGGGCGCTGGCGCCGTGCGGTGGCAGTCGCGGTTGGCGCTATCCGAAGCTAGCGGCTTTGGTACCCTGCTAACATGTCGCGCTCGCTTAAGGCGCACCTGTTGCTGGTGCTGGTCACCCTGGTCTGGGGAGCGACGTTTGTCCTCATCAAAAGTGCTTTGGAGTTCGTTTCCCCGCTCCTGTTTAACGCGGTGAGGATATCGCTGGCCGCGATTTGTCTCCTGCTGATCTTTCGGCGGGATATGGCGCGCATTTCCTGGGACTCGACCCGTGCCGGAGTGGTCGTGGGCCTTTTCCTGTGGGCGGGATTCGAATTTCAAACCGTCGGCTTGAAGTTGACGACTCCCTCAAAGTCGGCCTTCCTGACGGGTGTCTCAGTGGTTCTGGTCCCGATATTTCAGGCTATTGGCTGGCGGCGCATGGTCAATCGCTGGACCGCCGGCGGTGTAGTCGCCGCGGCGATTGGGCTCTATATGCTGACCGTGCCGGCGGCGGCAGGGCATGGCTTCGATCTTTCCCTGAACGGGGTCAATCGCGGTGATATGCTCACGCTCGGATGCGCGGTTGGGTTTGCCTTGCAGATCATCGCCATGGGGCGGGCCACTGCCCGTTATTCATTTCAGCAGATTGCGACCGTCGAGGCCGTGGTTTGTGCCGTGCTCATGATTCTGACGGTGCCAGTCCAGGAAAAAGTGTTTGTCACATGGACACCGACCGTGATTTGGGCAGTCGTGATTACCGGCCTCCTGGGCACGGCGGCCGCATTTGCCATTCAGGCATGGGCACAGCAGTTTACGCCGCCGACCCACACCGCGCTGATTTTTGTCCTGGAACCGGTATTTGCCTGGCTAACCTCATACGTTGTGCTGGGCGAACGACTGGGCGCACGAGCTACGATGGGAGCTCTGCTTATTCTCGGTGGGGTGGTGGTTTCCGAGCTCAAAGGCCAGCCTGGAAGCAGCCAGGACTGAAATCGCCGCAGGCTACTGGGATCCCGTTTGCCACGGGTTCGCCACTTTGATTGGCTTCCAAGTGCCCGTTGGTTGCGTCTAATAGCTAGCCACTACCGTAACCTGCTAATTCTCCGCCTTGCGAAGGCTGTGTGACAACACAGGTTATAATTTTGTTTGGAGTGCAATTCACGGAGGCAAGTAGAGTATGAATGAGCGCTTAAGCGCTTTCCTGCAGAAACTGAAGAAGCAACAGGCTGGTTCAGACCCGACCCTGACCGCGACCGGGGCGGGGCACGGCCGCCATTCGGCTCAACTCGTGCTGGTGTTGGCGACGCTGGCCGTTGGAATCCTGATCGGCACGGTGGTTTCGTTCGGAGTCAAAGGCGCCCAGGACAAAGACAAGGGCGGCTCTTCGGATGCCACGCCGTTGACGATTCCCGAACCTCGGCAGCTTTCCAACCAGTTCTCGCAGATTGCCAAGCAATTGGAGCCGACCGTAGTAAACATAAACACGGAGTCCACTGTTCCAGCCCCAAAGGTGCGCACTCCTCGGCGCAATCCGCACAGCCAGACGCCAGGACAGCCTGGTCAGGGCGGCGGCGGGCAGGAGAATCCTTTTGAAGATTTTTTTGACCACTTTTTCGGGCCTCAGGGGCCTGGTGGTGGTAATGCTCCCGACGGTGGGAGCGATTTACACGAGCGTTCGCTGGGATCGGGCGTAATTGTAGACAGCAAGGGATATATCCTGACCAACCGGCATGTGGTCGAAAATGCCGACCGGGTACGCGTAACCCTCATGGACGAACCACTGGGGACCGCCGGCCATGAGGCCAAGGTGATCGGCACAGACGCCGAGACCGATTTGGCGGTGATCAAGATCGAAGTTAGCCGCGCACTACCGGCCGCCCGCATCGGCAATTCGGACAGCATGCAAGTGGGGGACTGGGTGCTGGCGATTGGCAGTCCATTTGGCCTGCAAGAAACGGTGACTGCCGGAATTGTTTCCGCGAAGGGACGAAACATCGTTCCCAACCGGCAATTTCAGAACTTTATCCAGACAGATGCTGCCATTAATCCGGGTAATTCCGGTGGTCCGCTGGTGAACCTGGCGGGTGAAGTAATCGGCATCAACACAGCCATCCTGACGGAAAGTCAGGGCTATCAGGGAGTTGGTTTTGCCCTGCCATCGAATGATGTGGCGAAGGTTTACAACCAGCTCATTTCACCCGATCACCGTGTAAGCCGCGGTTCCATTGGCGTCACCTTTGCTTCTCAACAAAACCCGGCCGTGCAACACATGTATGGAAACGGCATCGTCATTGCCGACGTGGTTGCCGGAAGTCCCGCAGAGCAGGCGGGTTTGAAGCTTGGAGATTCGATCATCGCGGTCGACGGCAAACCCGTTAAGACCGGGGATGAATTGGTGGCTGAGATCGCCGGACGCAAACCAGGGAGCAAGGCAACGATCTCGTACATGCGCAACGGTAAGGAAGAAAAAGCTACGGTGACCATTGCGGACAGGACTAAGCTATTCGGAAACCGCCTGGGGATCGAAGATGAGAACGGAGAAGGGGAGCAGCCAACGCCAAGCAAGCTGGGATTGGTCGTGCAGGCAATTACTCCGGACTTGGCCGAGCGCCTGCAGATCCCGGAGGGTAAGGGTGTCATTGTCCAGGACGTCAAGTCAGGTTCGTTCGCGGATGATCTCGGCCTCAGTCCCGGAACCGTAATCCTCGAAGTCAACAAACAACCGGTTAACACCGTGGCCGACTTCAATCGCGTTACCTCGCAGCTCAAGAGCGGCCAGGACGTGGTATTTTTGGTTCGCCAGGGTCGAGGCCGCAACGCCGGCCAGGCATTCCTTGGCGGGACCATGCCATAGGGTAAGCCTAAGCTATCGGTTCATAAGCTCTCAGCCGCCAGTGCTTACGCGAAGGTTCAATCGCGAGATACTGGCGGCTGTTCACTTTAGCGGATGTCCGCGCGGCAATGGCGAAATCTTCCGTGGGCAGGCAGCAACTTCGCGTCGACTAAGGGGTTACTCTTATTTGCCAGAAATTACTTTCTGGTTGTCAAGAAAGGTACTTGCCTTAGCCTTGTGCCCGGATAAAATCAGAAGTTGTATCCCAAAAGAATGGTGAAAGCAGGGGTTCTTAGGATTGTAGCTATTGCCTCATAAGACAGACTTTATTTCGGGGGAAAAGACATTGCGTTTGTTCGGTGATTCAGGAAAGCTGATGGCAATCCTATCGATCGGGCTGTTTTGTACGTACGCCAATGCCTCTGGAACCACGAAGCCCGCAAGCGGTGAGGCAAAGAAAACGGTCCATCCGCAAACCAGCACAAGGGCGTCGAAATCCGCGCCCAAGCACTATGTCAGGAGTGCCAGTTACCATAGCAATACGCACTCCGCCCGTGCGAAGTCGCGGAGCCAAAAGACGACAGCCACCCACCACGGTCAGCAGGGAATTGCTCCCGAGCGGGCTCGTGAGATTCAGCAGGCCTTGATTCGCGAGCGGTATCTCGGTGGCGAGCCGAGCGGGATCTGGGACCAGTCCACAAAAGACGCCATGACTCGCTTCCAGGACGATCACGGCTGGCAATGCAAGGTAGTACCCGATTCCCGAGCCCTTATCAAGCTTGGCTTGGGCCCGACACACGCCGGCCTCATCAATCCCGAGATATTCGGCGAACCCACCGCCCGATCGCTCGGCATCGAAGCAGCAGCAACCAACCGCCAATAGATATTCTGTTCTCTTTCTAACCTTCGTTTGGAAAAGGGAAGTAGGGCAGTTCTTCGTTCCGGATGATTGCCGTGGGATTGTGCGTGACCAGCGCGTCCGCTACCTCCTGATCGACCCAATCGGCGACGGTTTGCCGGGCGCGTGACATCAAAGGCGGCCGCGCTTTCGTATCGTGGGCGTCAGTGGCTATCACATGGACGGCGTCGTTATCCAATAACCAGCGGGCGATGTTTTGCGCGGTCTTGCCCCAGAATCCCGTCAGAGAATTGGCGGTCACCTGGATGATCGCGCCGTGCTCGGCCCATTCCAGCAATTGCTCAGGCTTGCGTTGCAGCAGCGGGTTGCGCTCCGGGTGGGTGATCACCAGTCGCATTCCCTTCAAGGTAAACAGGTGCAGGTTCTCGAGGAACATCGGCGGAATACTGTAATCGCTGAATTCCACCAGCATATATTTCGATTGGCCGATGGTGTACGAAGAGGGATGAACCAGTGCTTCCTGAACGTTTTCAAAGGAGAAATGAAAATCGCAACCTACGCTGATCTCCGGCACACCGCCCGTTCTTTCCATCAGCAGCTTTGCCCGCTCCTGATGCTGTTCACGATCATAGGCATACTTGTCGTTGGCATGGGGGGTGGCGACAATGTGCGTTATGCCGTCGGCGGCGGCGAGACGGCACATCTCGACGGCTATGTCCCAGGATCTGGCGCCGTCATCGACTTCAGGCAGAATATGGCAGTGAATATCAACCATTGAGAAGAAATTAAGTAGTCAGGATTCAGAAGGCAGGTTAAAGAATAAGGAACAAACGGCTTCTCTCCTGACTTTCGACTCCCGTCTTCCGGGTGCAATTATAAATTACCAACTCTTCAAGAATTCGCTTATGGCACAATAGGCGTCGCTGAGCGTCTGTTCGTCCGGGAGGAACACGACCCGAAAATGTCGCGTTCCGGCATCCTCGCCAAATCCGCTGCCATGGACCACGAGCACCCCGGTCTCCCGTAGCAGGCTTTTCACAAAATCTTCATCCGGTTGCGAGATTTCAATTCTAGGAAACGCATAGAAAGCGCCGCGGGGCGCGACGCAACTCACGCGGGGAGTGGTTTCGGCCCATTGCAGCGTCAAATCGCGACGACGGCGCAACTTAGCCAGCGCTTCGACCAGATGGTCGTGCGGTCCTTCGAGCGCCGGCTTGATCGCGTACATCATGGGGTGGCTGGCGCACAAGCGCGAACGCAACAGCTTATTTACCCCTTCGGCATAAGATCGGATCACTTCTTCCGGCCCGCTGACGACTCCCCAGCCAATTCGCCAACCTGGCGCCAGATAGTTTTTGGAGAGCCCTCCAAATGTCACAACGGGAATGTCGGGCGCCAGGCTGGCAAACGGAACATGCTCGCCCTCCAGAATCAACTTGTCGTAGATTTCGTCGGCAAAGACGACCAGTTGGTGTTCGCGAGCGATCTCCGCAATTTGCTCCAGCAGGCGCCGAGAGTAAACCGATCCCGTAGGATTGTTCGGATTAATAAAGACCAATCCGCGGGTCGCGGGAGTGATCTTGCGCCGGATGTCGTCGAGATCGGGCTCCCAACCGTTCTCCTCACTCAATCGGTAGGAGTTCGGAAGTGTGCCCATTTTGGCCAGCACTGCGGTGTACAGCGGATACTCCGGACTGGGACAGAGCACATTCTCGCCGTGCTCAAGCAAGGCATTGAAGCAGATTTCCACCGCCTCGCTGACACCGCTGGTGATGAAAACTTCCCGTACACCAGTCGTGCCCTTGCGCTCCGCCTCGCCGCGGATGGCAGTCAACGCCCCCGCAGTTCCCGACGAGGGCGCATACCCGTTCCTGCCGTCGTGCATTGCCTTTTCGACGGCGGCGATGAGGTGTGGCGGCGTGGCAAAGTCGAACTTTAGGGGGTCGCCGATATTCAGCGGCAATATTGTCTTACCCTGCCTGGCTACTTCGTCTGCAAGGACCGCCAAATCTCGAATGGCATACCGAACATTCTCGAGCCGGGAAGAAGGTGCGACTTCGAAGGCTTGTGTGATGGGCATGGTTCTCTCGGGAATGGTAACTGGCAATTAGAAAAAGTCCGGCAGACCCGCGCCGATTACAAACTGCCAGTTGCTAATCGGCAATTACTCCGGCCGGTCGATCTGCGCCTTTTGCAATTTGTCGGAATAGTCCACATAGACCGATTTCCACTCGGTGTAGAAGTCAATGGCGCCGATGCCGCCTTCGCGGTGCCCGTTACCTGTGGCTTTCACGCCGCCGAACGGCAAGTGCACTTCGGCTCCGATGGTCGGAGCATTCACATAGGTGATGCCGGCATGGATGTCGCGCACCGCCTCGAATGCGCGATTTACATCGCGAGTATAAATCGCCGATGACAGCCCGTATTCCACGTCGTTGGCCACGTCAATTGCCTCCTCGATGGTGTCCACGGGAATCAGCGAAACCACCGGTCCAAAGATCTCTTCCTGGGCGATGCGCATCTTCCGATCTACGTCGCCAAACGCGGTGGGCTCCAGGAACCACCCATGCTGGTAGTTGCCCTTGTCGAGGCGATTGCCGCCGCACAGTAGTTTGGCGCCTTCATTCTTGCCGATCTCGATGTACTGGAGATCCGTCTCGAGCTGGCCCTTGTTCACCGCCGGGCCCATGTCAGTGGTCTCGTCCAGGCCATTGCCCACCCGCAGTTTCTTCGTGTGCTCGACAAGTCGATCGCAGAACTGCCGGTAGATTCCCTTCTGCAGGATCACCCGACTGGTGGCCGTGCACCGCTGTCCGGTGGTGCCGAAAGCCCCCCATAATGCGCCATCGACGGCGAGATCGAGATTGGCGTCATCGAGAACGATCATGGGATTCTTGCCGCCCAGTTCCAGCGAGCAGTGCTTAAAACTCTTGGCGCAGGTTTCGCCTACAATGCGGCCCACATCCGTGGAACCGGTCAGGGAAACCGCTCGCACATCCGGGTGCTCCATCATGGGGCGCCCAATGGAGGATCCAAAGCCGGTAACGAGGTTTACCACGCCATGCGGAACGCCGGCATCGATGAGGGTCTGCACGAAATTGAAAACGGAAAGCGGCGTATCCTGCGCCGGTTTGATTACGCAACAGTTGCCGGCAAGAATCGCAGGGAACAGTTTCCACGACGGAATCGCCATGGGAAAGTTCCAGGGGGTAATCATGCAGCAGACGCCCAGGGGCTGGCGAACCGCCATGGCGAATTTATTGGGAAGCTCGCTGGGGGTCGTCACCCCGAACAACCGGCGGCCTTCGCCGGCCATGTAGAAGCCGGTGTCGATGGCTTCCTGCACGTCGCCGCGAGTCTCCTTAATAATCTTGCCCATCTCACGGGTCATGTCTCGCGCATACTCTTCTTTGCGCTCGACCAGCATTTGCGAGGCGGTGTAAAGGATCTCAGCGCGACGGGGAGCGGGCACTAGGCGCCATTTCTTGAAGGCCTGTTTGGCGGCCTCGATGGCCATGTTGACGTCGTCGGCGTTTGACTTCTGGAAAATTCCGACGACTTCGCGGGTATCGGCGGGGTTAATGTTTTCAAAAGTTTGTCCGGCGCGTGCTTCCATCCACTCGCCGTCGATCAGGTTCTTATAAATGCGGTCAGTTGCAGTTGCGGTAGCCATGATTCCTCCGGGAAATTAATAAGGTGAGAGCTCTCTTTCCTGTGCAGAACTACTATCGTAACCTGTGAGCGGAAGGGGGTGCAAGCGCAGTCTGGTCGCCTCCGCCTCGCCGTAATGGCAACGTCGTTGCGCGCAGGGTCCGCAGCTTGGATGGGCGGCGACTGCTTCTAGTAACCATCCCCTATTTCGAGCACGGTCCTGCTATGTTAGTCTCGCAATCATAACCCAAATAAACTAGGTATAAGTGTCGACCAGGAACAATTCGGAATTCGAAATCGGATGGATGACGATTAGCTACCGCAGCGTAGTCGTTGCTGTCCTGCTATTGCTGTTGCTCGGAGGAATAGGCGTACGCTGGCTTTGGCCGAATGCGCCGGGCGTGCAAGCCGCCGGCAATTACGTGGACCGTTTGCTGCAGAGGATTACCTCTGCTCCAGGCAAGCACGCGGCCAGCATAGGCCCGCAGCAGGCGCACTTTACCGCCCTGGATGGAACCGTACGAGTTAAGAAGACCAACAGCAATTCCTGGGTCACCGCCGATTTCAGCCTTCCCTTGGACAAGGGAGACGTTATTCAAACCAGTTCCGAGGGGATGGCGAAGGTTTTCTTCCCGGATGGAACCAGCTACACCGTAAAGCCGGACTCGCTCATCGTAGTCGAGGAAAATTCTGCCAACGAACAACAGCAAACCCAGGTGGCAGTGCAGGTGACCACTGGAACCGTAGACCTGTCGACCGCGACCTATGCCCAGGGATCCACGTCGCAAGTGATCGTTGCCGGCGCGACCGCCTCCCTTGCGCCTGAGACCTCAGCCATTATCCGCAACGATCCCCACGCTGACCAGCACGAGATACTGGTTAAGAAAGGATCGGGAAAGGTCACCCGCAACCAAGAAACCGTCGTCCTCTCGGATTATGAAAAGGTAAGTTTCAAGAGTGAAACCGCCGAAATGGTTCGTACCCGCGAGGTCGGTCCCCCCACGCTGATTGCGCCCTCCAACCTGATGCCCGTTTATGTCTCCGCCGCCGGCAAGCCAGTGGATTTTTCCTGGACGCCGGCCTCCGAAAATGGCATGTACCGTCTGCGCGTCTCGCGAAATCCATACTTTTCATCCACAGTCTTCGATAAGACTGTATCGGGCACCAGCACTTCCGTCCCAGGACTCAAAGAAGGCGCTTATTACTGGGTGGTCACATCGCAAGACGCCAGCGGCCATGAATCCGTGGAGAGCGACCGCAGCCAGTTTACGATTGTTCTTCGAGGGGCCAACGTAGCGGCCCTTGAACTTGATCTTTGATCCTGCGGCCCGGGTCATGGTCAATGGACAGGAGGTGCCGCTTATCCGTCCGGATGGAAGCTTCAACTTCTTTACACCTCCTTTGCACAACGGCGAAAACATCATCACCGTGACTGCGCAGAATGCGCGCGGAGGCGTCAAAACTGAACAGAAAAAGGTTGTTATTGAATAGGCCATTTGGAGTTTTGTGCCTAAAGATTTAAGATTTTAATTTGACAGCCGCACCAGGGTGCGGATGTTCCAGACTTCAGATCTGAGATTTTGCATTAATGCTTTGAGATGTGTGCGCATGCGATAGATTTACTTGGCCTTAGGGTTCAGCAGCCACTCACTGGATTTCCCATCTGAAATCTGAAATTTCTAAATCCTAAGACTTCTTGTTTATGTCATTCAACGGTTCCCATAGTTCACGCTTTGCCAACCTGCGGTCGCTATTCAGCGTATTCAGCAACGACTTGGCTATTGACCTGGGCACGGCTAATACCTTGGTGTTCGCGCGCAACAAAGGAATTGTGGTCAATGAGCCCTCCATTGTGGCGATGAACAAGAACACCGGCGAAGTGGAAGCGGTGGGCAAAGAGGCCAAAGAAATGCTTGGCCGCACTCCGGGCAATATTGTCGCGATCAAGCCCATGAAGGACGGAGTGATCGCCGACTTCAAGGTCACGGAGAAGATGCTTAACTACTTCATCCAGAAGGCCCACAATCGCAAGATGCTGGTGCATCCGCGCATTGTGATTGGCGTGCCCTCCGAGATTACGCAGGTGGAAAAGAGGGCCGTCATGGACTCGGCATACCGCGCCAAAGCCAGCGAGGTTCACCTGGTGGAGCAGGCCATGGTGGCGGCCATCGGCGCCGGGTTGCCAATCACTGAACCTAGCGGCAATATGATCGTTGACATTGGCGGCGGCACGACCGATATAGCCGTTATTTCGCTAAGTGGAATCGTTTATTCGCGTTCCGTGCGCATGGCCGGCAACCAGATGGATGAGGCCATCATGAACTACCTCAAGCGAAAATATAATCTGCTGATTGGCGAGCGTACCGCCGAACAAATCAAGATCGAGGTGGGTTCCGCGTATCCGGTCGACAAGCCGCTGACCATGGAAGTAAAAGGCCGGAACCTGATTGAAGGCGTGCCCAAGACGATTACCGTTGACGACAGTGAAATCCGGGAATCGCTCACCGAATGCGTCAGCACCATCATGAACGCCATCCGCGTTGCGCTGGAGCGCACGCCGCCTGAGCTTTCCGCCGACATCAGCGATCGCGGCATTGTGCTTACCGGGGGCGGAGCGATGCTGAAGAATCTGGACAAGCGTATTCGGGAGGAAACGGGACTTCCCGTTTCAATCGCGGACGATCCGCTGGCCTCCGTGGTGCTCGGCACTGGCGCAATGCTCAGCGACTTCAAGTTGTTACGCAAGATATCGATTGAATAAGCGGTCAGCATTCAGAAGTCCGTAGGACTGTTTGGCTGAGGGCTGATTGTCGAGTGCTGAATGTTCCTGCTTAATCGCCATCGCAACCTGAGCATTTTGGCGACGTTGCTGCTGGCTCAGATGCTGGGTTTGGCCTTTCAGGTCAAACGCCCGACCGACCATGGCCCGGTGCGCGTTATACGTATCTGGGCAAGCTATTTTGTTACTCCTCTGGAACAGTTAGCGGTACACATGCAGCGAGGCGCCTTGAATCTTTGGAGTGATTACGTCTACCTGCGCCAAGTACATAGTGAAAACCAACGCCTGAGCGAGGAGAACCTGCGTCTTCGGCTGGAACAGGTGCGGTTAGCCCAGGATGCCGGCCAAGCGCAGCGATTGCAGGCGTTGCTGAGCTTCAAAGAGCAGTTTATCTCGAGGACCATTGCGGCCCAGGTGATCGGCACGAGCGGAAGCGAAAGCTCGCGGTTGATTTTCATTGACAAGGGCGCCGACGACGGCGTCAAGCCCGGGATGGCGGTGATTGCGCCGACCGGAATCGTGGGAAAGGTGATTATAGTATCCGGTCCGGCGGCACAGGTTCTCGAAATCAGTGATCAACTGAGCGGCGTCGGTGCCATGCTGGAAAAATCGCGAGTACAAGGCATAGTAAAAGGTTCCACTTCGGGCGAGACCATCATGCACTATGTGATGGCGGATGAAAAAGTTGACTCGGGCGAAATGGTGGTTACCAGCGGCGGCGACGGCATTTTCCCGAAGGGCCTGCCCATTGGAACAGTCACGCAGGTTGGCCCGGGATTGGAGGCCTTCCTCAACATTCGCGTTAAGCCCGCAGCCCAGCTTGACCGCTTGGAAGAAGTTCTGGTCATAACCACGGTTGACCGCGAGCAACCGGATCTTGCTCCGGAGGCGCCAATGCGCGCCGCCGACATCCTGGCCCAGCGCCTTCCAGGAGTGCCCGCGAAACCGCCGGACGAACAGTCGGCACCCGCTGCCGACAAATTGGCGCAGCCGGTGGAGGGTGCGAAAGCAGCGCCCGGAAATAGCCGCGGTACTGCCGCAAACACCGGATCAGACACATCCTTGCCTGCTGCCAACCGCCAAAGTCCGCAAACGTTTGCGAAAGAGCAGAAAATTCCGCCGGATAACGGTCCAAAGAACGAGAATCACTGACGATCCATGCAAGTGTTCGGTGTACTGCTTTAAAGTAGAACCTGTCATCGTCATCCTTCGTTCAGGATGACAGGCTATGTTGCGGATTCCCTGTGCAGACCTCGATCACATCCAGGGCCCAGGTGCATGTCCATCGCTTCAGTTTGCTGGTCATGCTGGGCGTCCCTTTGCTGGCCATATTTTTGCAGGCTTACGTCCCCATACACTTTCGGCTTTTCTCCTTCCTTGATCTCCCGTTGCTGATCGTGATCTTCTTTGCAGTAGAGCGTCACGAACCAGTCGCAGGCATGCTGATGGGTGCTCTTGTGGGCCTGGTGCAGGACGGCCTCACCCAGCAGCCGATTGGATTATATGGAATTGCCAAAACGGTCGTCGGCTTCCTGGCATCGTCCCTGGGGGTGAGGTTTGACGCTGAGAATCCCAGCTCCAGGTTCTTGGTGACCGTTGGGTTTTATCTGCTTCACCAGGGAGTCTACTTTGTTGTAGGCCGGGGACTTGCCGGTGAGGCGATGCAATTCCGCTGGGGGCATTTGGCAATCGCAGCGCTGGTCAACGGTGCTCTGGCCGTTCCCTTATTTGCCTTACTTGACCAGGCGAAGCAGTCGACCTAGCAACGTCCTATGAACCGCTGGTTGCAGGCTGAGGAGCAACCGGCGCCGGCCGGTCAGCTTCGCGCAGGCGCGCAGCCTTTCCACGCAGAGCACGCAGATAATAGAGCTTGGCGCGGCGGACCTTGGCCGAGCGCATGATTTCGATTCTGTCGATGACCTTGGAATTCAGCGGGAAAATGCGCTCCACGCCATGGCCGAAGCTCATCTTCCGCACAGTAAAGCTTGCCTGCGGGCCGTGAGACTTGGAGATCACCGTTCCTTCGAACGCCTGGAGGCGTTCCTTGTCACCCTCCTTAATCTTCACTTGCACGCGGACCGTGTCACCGGGTGCAAAGTCCGGAAGATCACTGCGCTTAGTCTTCGCCAGCATACGATCGATAATCAATGAATTTGGCATATTCTCTGTCCTTTTTGATGTCACGCTAAGGCAGCGACGTAACGCCGCCTTAATCCTAAACTCTCAAATCTAATCTCGCCGTGAAATCGCCTCTTTATCCTCACTGCCCAACTGCGCGTCTCGCAGTAAATCAGGGCGGTTGCGGAGAGTCTTCTCCAGCGCCTTTCGGTGCCGCCAGCGCCTGATCTCCTCATGATTCCCGGCCAGCAAAACTGCCGGAACCGCCATGCCCCGGTAGTCCGCAGGCCGCGTGTAATGCGGGTAATCCAGCAGCCCGCCGGTGCCACACGTCGAATCCGGAGTGTTGTCGCCCACCGGCATCTTTCCTTCCGGGCTAAACGATTCCTGCCATGCCGAGGCGTCGTTGCCAAGCGCGCCCGGAATCAGACGCGTAACGGCTTCCAGAACGATGGCGGCAGCCAATTCACCGCCGCTGAGCACATAGTTGCCAACCGAAAGTTCGCGGTCGGCAACATATTCGGACACCCGCTCGTCTACGCCCTCGTACCGCCCGCAGATCAGAACCACACGCTGCATACGGGAAAACTGCGCTGCCGTCGCCTGCGTAAATAAAGTGCCTTGCGCGGAGAGCAGCACTACCGCTTCCGGCGCCTGCCCTGCAATTCTCTCTGCCCGAGACGCTACGGGCAATGACTCCAGCAATTCAAAGATCGGTTCCGGCTTCAGCACCATGCCTTCTCCGCCGCCAAACGGGCGATCATCCACGGTACGATGACGGTCGTGCGTACAGGAACGCAAATCGTGAATTTGCACCTGCGCCAGTCCTGACTCGCGCGCCCGGCGAACAATGCCGTAATCCAGCGGGCCGCGAAAAAACTCCGGGAAAATCGTCAGGATGTCAAATAACATTGGCCGATTTGTAATTTGCAAGGCGCAGCCCGAAGTTTTGAAATTTCAATTTACAAATCCCGCTTTCGATGTTGTGCTGCCTTTTCTTCTGCCGTCAGCGGCGCGTCCAGCTCCAGCAGTCCATCTGGAACCTTCATCCTGAGAGTCCGGTCTCCCAGGTCCAGAGACTCAAGAAATTCTTCCGCCCACGGCAGCAGGAACTCGCGACCACCCTCGCGCACCACCAATAGCGGAGCAGCGCCCGCGCCGAATTGCACTTCGCCCACTCTGCCCAGCTCACGGCCCCCGGCGATGAGCTTGCAGCCGATCAGATCGCTTACGTAGGCAGCCCCTGACTCCAAAGGCGCTCGCTGTTCGCGCGGGATGACAATTTCCCAGCCCGTCAACTCCTCGGCCGCGCTGATGGAATCCACGCCCGCGAACTTAAGCACCACGCGGCCCTTGTGCGGCCAGAAATCCTGCAAAGACAGCTCGCGCTTTTCATCCCTGGCGGATCTGGCGGTCAGCAGCCGGCGTTCCGCAAAACGCTCCGGAAAGTCCGTATGCAGATCCGCCAGCACCTCACCGTGACGGCCCTGCGGCTTCACAATACGTGCAATGGTGACAACGTCGCCGGCCGCTTCAAAGTTGGCGATGCAATGCCCCCTAATCCACAATATCCAGGGTGAACCGCTTCTGCAGCTTCATTCCGGCCACGCCCAGAATATTTCGCATTGATCGCGCCGTTCGGCCCTGCTTGCCGATCACTCGGCCCATATCAGCCGCCGCGACGTGCAACTCGATCGCCGCGCCCTGATCGCTTTCGTCGGCCTTTACGCTTACCGCGTCAGGCGAGTCAACCAGAGCTTTGGCGATCTCTTCCACGAGCTTGCGCATGTCACCGCTTTCATTCTCTGGCATAGGATTCAATTGGGAATTCGGATTGGGATTTCGGATTTAGCGACCAGCACCGATGAGACTCTTTCAAAATTCCCAAATCCTAAATCCTGAATATGAGCTTAGGCCGTTACCTCGGCGGGGGCGGGGGCCGGCGCCTTGGCGACCAAACGGCCTACAGTAGCCGACATCTGAGCGCCCTTCGACTTCCAGTAGTCAATCCGTTCGCGTTTCAAATCGACCGAGGCCGGGTTGGTACGCGGGTTGTAAGTTCCGACCACCTCCAGGGCGCGCCCGTTCCGGGCCCGTTCCTTTTCGATGACCACAATACGATAGTGCGGCTTCTTGGGCGCACCCTGGCGTGAGAGACGAATCATTAACACAGTTGAATGCTGTCCTTTCCTGCTGGATTAATACCCTCTGGGCAAGCTTCTATTATGCGGGAAACCACTGACTTCAGGCAACTTGAATCGACAATTACATGCCCGGAAATCTCATGCCAGCCATCTTGCGGGCGAAGCTGGCCTTTCCGATGTCCTTGAACATCTTTCTCATCTGCACATATTGGCGCAAAAGTTGATTGACTTCCTGAACGGAGGTCCCGGAGCCGCGAGCGATCCGCTTCCGCCGGCTGCCATTGATCACCTCGTGGTGCGAACGCTCGTGCGGGGTCATGGAGTTGATAATCGCCTCCACGCGCGTGATTTCCTTGTCATCCACCTGATCGGCGGCTTTCTGCAGGTTGGCGAACGGACCGATGGAGGGCATCATCTTCATAATTCCGGAAAGGGAGCCCATCTTCTTCACCTGGAGCAACTGGTCGCGAAAATCTCCCAGGGAAAAGCCCTGGCCGCTCAGCGCCTTGGTGGTGAATTCTTCGGCCTTTTTCTTGTCGATTTTTTCTTCAGCCCGCTCGATGAGAGACAGAATGTCCCCCATGCCCAGAATGCGGCCGACGATGCGGTCGGGATGGAACGGCTCCAGCGCGTCGTACTTTTCGCCCGTGCCGATGAACTTGATGGGCGCGCCGGTGACGTGACGGATGGACAAGGCGGCGCCGCCGCGCGCATCGCCGTCCATCTTGGTGAGCACCACGCCGGTCAGCGAGAGCTTCTGGTGGAATTCATGCGCCGACCTCACCGCGTCCTGTCCGGTCATGGCGTCGGCCACAAACAGGATTTCCTGAGGATTCAGCAGCGCTTTCAGCGATTGCATCTCCTGCATCAATTGTTCGTCAATGTGCAGGCGGCCGGCAGTATCGACGATCAGCACGTCGCACCCGGAGTTGATGGCTTCCTTCCGGGCTTCTCGTGCCAACCGGACTACCGTTTCGCTGTTTGCCTCCTTAAGCTCGCCTTCGTAAAGCTTAGCGGGAATGGCGCCCGCCACCACCCGCAATTGCTCGCGAGCGGCGGGGCGATAAACGTCCACCGACACCAGCAGCGGCCGATGGCCGCCCTTCTTAAGCCAATGCGCGAGTTTGCCGGAAGTGGTGGTCTTGCCGGAACCCTGCAGTCCGGCCATCAGGATGACTGTCGGAGGCTGGGAGGCAAAACGAAACTTGGCGGTGTCGCGGCCCAGGATCTCGACCAGTTCGTCGCGCACCAGCTTGATGACTTGCTCGGCCGGGGAGAGGGCTGTCATCACCTGCGTGCCCAAAGCTTTTTCGCGGATGTGGTCGATCAGGTCCTTCACGACCTGAAGGTTGACGTCGGCTTCCAGCAGCGCCAGCCGCAGTTCGCGCAACGCCTCATTCATGTTCTCCTCGGTCAGCTTGCCCTGGCCACGGAGACTCTTGAAGGTGCGTTGTAGTTTTTCGCTTAGATTCTCAAACATAAGACTCAACCGAAGATTAACATTTTTCCCGAAGACCGGCTTCAGCCTCGGCGCCCGCAACCAGCGATTCGGTCTGGTGAGAAGCATCCGGATGCAGCCGGAAGGCACTAAGGCGGTGTAACTAAATAAAGGTATCAATAGAGTAAAGAAGGGGAGTCCCTCTCGGCATTATGCTTCTGGAAGGTGAGCACCCTTGCCGAGTTGAGCGCGAAGTTTGGCGCGGTCTGGCCCTTGCTGGATGAGCGGACGCGGCGTCTTATGGCCGCGAGCGAGGCCCAGTCGTTGGGCTACGGCGGCGTGAGTTTGGTGCGCCGGGCGTGTGGACTGTCGCGGAAAGCCGTCCGCAAGGGAATCCGGGAAATTGAAGAAGGCACGATGTGGGTGGGTCGGATGCGGCGCCCGGGCGCCGGTCGCAAGCCCATTACCGTATCCGACCCACAACTGGTCGACGGGTTGGAGGCGATGATTGATGAGACCACGCGGGGTGATCCCGAATCGCCGCTGCGGTGGACGTGCAAGAGCACGCGTACCCTCGCTGAGGCCCTAACCTGGGGCAAGCATCCCGTTAGCCACACGAAAGTGGCGCAACTGCTGCACCATCTGAACTACAGCCTGCAGAGTAACCGCAAGACCGAGGAGGGAGGCGATCATCCGGATCGCGATGCGCAG
>JBEKOS010000038.1:0-15435 GCA_049521535.1 Terriglobales bacterium
CTCCTTCACGTTGCCGGCCATGTCGAAATTGCCCCAGGGGCTCATGTCCGGCTTGCTGCCGACCGGCAATAACCCGGGGCCTCCAAAATTGCTGGCCGGAACTATGTACGCTGCGGAAAATGGTCCCGCCGCGCGGTTCCAGTGATAGATTGTGGGCAGGCTCTTGCCGGCAAACTCGGCATAAGCCGCAGCTTCATACCAACTGATCCCCGTGACCGGAAGGTCATCCTGTCCTTTGGGATAGACTCCCTGGATCCAGTCTTTCGGCCCGGGCCGCCCGGCGCTGTCCCGGAACAGCGCCATCCCCTCTTCCCACGAAAGGGGTTTTCCGTCGCGCTGGAAATCGACTTTCCAATACTCGCGCTTTTGATATCCGCCCTGGTCCACAAAGACCTTGAACTGGCGGTTGGTCACCTCATATTGATCAATCCAATAGTCCTTGAGCGCCAGCTCGGGCATTCCTTCGTAACCGGGAATAAACAGGATCTTGGAATATTGAGCAGGCGACACTTTCACCATTCCGGCAGGAGTCTTTGCCGTTTCGTCAAGTGTGATACCTACCACGGCGCCATGGGGTGCCGTGAGCCCTGGAACTATGGCAGGTGTTGTCCTCAGTACGGTTCCGAACCCCGGTTTCTCCACCTTCCAGATCCACATCCCGCGCGGCTGGCGGACGCCCTGCAAAGGAGTTTTTCCGACGAATTCCCAGGGAGCATCGGCGTTGGCGTAGTCCCGGCGGAAAACGTCGGCGCCGGGCGGCGTAGTCTCCAGCGAAAGTTGGAATGTAATGACCGGCCACAGCTTCGCCAGTGCAGGATCGCCTGCAATCGATTTCTCAGTTTTTGTCGCGAGCGCGTAGGCGTCGCCAAATTTCCCCTGGTCAGACAGCTTTGAGATTTCGGGCAAGGCCACTTCGCGCGCCCAGCGGGCATCGCGGTAGCGCCTTACGAACCAGGCCGCTCCTGTGCCAAGCAGGATGATTGCCAACAGCAGCGGAATCAACACTTGGGGGCGTTGCACCTCTCTGGCAATCCGCGCCGGGCTTATCATTGCGCCGGACTCGGGGAATAAAAGCTCGCGGCAGTTCTTGAGCTCCTGCACGAGTTCGGCGCCGGAAGCATAGCGTGAGGCGGGGTCTTTCTTCAGGCAGCGCGCGACCATGCGGCGCACTTCCGGCGGGATATCTCGCTTGACGTCTGCCAGGGGCTTCGGATCGTCCCGCATGACGGCCGAGAGCAGCGCCGCGCTCGATTGGCCCTCGAATGCCCGCTTGCCGGTCAGCATCTCATAGAGCACGGAGCCGAACGAGAAGACGTCGCTACGGGCGTCGATGGACTTTCCCTCCGCCTGTTCCGGCGACATGTAGGCCACGGTGCCGACGATCATCCCCGGCGTGGTTGCCATGGTCGCGTCTTCGGCGTTCACGGTGGACGCAGCCAGCTTGGCGAGTCCAAAATCCAGCACTTTGACCAGTCCGCTCTCGTCCACCATGATGTTCGCCGGTTTCAGGTCGCGGTGTACGATGCCCTGGCGGTGAGCGGCGGCCAGGGCCTCGGCAATCTGCACGGCATACTTGAGCACGAGGTCCGTTGCCATGCCTCCGGGGGGAGTCGATTTGTCCAGGGTTTGCCCGGCGACGTACTCCATCACCATGAAGTCGACGCCATCCTGGGAGCCGATGTCGTGTACTACGCAGATGTTGGGATGCTGCAAGCCGGAAATGGCTTTCGCTTCCTGCTCGAAGCGCGCATGCAAGTCCGGATTGGAAGAAAGATGAGCGGGCAGTATCTTGATCGCAACCGTGCGCTGCAACCTGGCGTCGCGAGCGCGATACACCTCACCCATACCACCTGCGCCGAGCAGCGATTCGATTTCGTAGGGGCCAAGCTTCATTCCGGGAACGAGTGCCATAGTTAATCGCGATTATACCTTCGATATAATTGCGCATACCGATGGCCCTGAATGCTGGCACAAAACTTGGCCCGTATGAGATCCAGTCTCCCCTAGGTGCGGGTGGCATGGGTGAGGTGTACCGTGCCCGTGACACGCGCCTCGACCGCATCGTGGCGGTCAAGGTCTTGGCTGGGCATCTCTCTTCTTCACCCGAATTGAAACAGCGCATGGAGCGCGAAGCGAGGGCGATTTCTTCGCTGAACCATCCCCACATCTGCCAGCTCTATGACATCGGCTCGCAGGACGGTACCGATTACCTGGTGATGGAGTTTCTCGAAGGGGAGACGCTGGCCGAGAGGCTCCGCAAAGGCGCCATGCCGCTGAACGAGGTTTTCAAGGTCGGCATTGGCGTGGCCGAAGCGCTGGCGGTCGCTCACCGCCAGGGCATCGTGCACCGGGACCTGAAGCCGGGGAACATCATGCTGATTGCCGCGGGCGCCAAGCTGATGGACTTTGGACTGGCCAAACCGCTCGGTATACAGAACTCGGCATCGGGATCCGGAGCACCGCCGTCGTTCACCGCCGCCGCAACCTTGAGTGGGGCGAGTCCGCTGAGTCCATTGACCTCGGCGGGCAGCATCATCGGCACCATCCAGTACATGTCGCCGGAGCAGATTGAGGGCAAGGAGGCGGACGCACGATCGGACATCTTTGCCTTTGGTGCGGTTCTGTACGAAATGGCTACCGGAAAACGGCCGTTTGAAGGGAAGAGCCAGATTTCGTTGGCGTCCTCCATCCTGGAGAAGGAACCCGAGCCGATCAGCGCCACGAAGCCGGTTACACCGCCGGCATTTGAACATGTGGTGACGATCTGCCTGCAGAAGAACCCGGAAGAACGCTTTCAGACCGCGCATGACATCAAGCTGGAGCTGCAATGGATTGCCGCCGGCCGCTCCTCCCCGGCGGTGGCCGCACTTTCGGCCTCAACGTCACGCCCTCGAACTCTGGACCGTCTTGGCTGGGCAGCGGCGGCCGTTCTGGCAATTGTGTTGGTTGTAGGGGTAGGAATTTTCCTCAATCGTTCCACTCAACCTGCACCCACCATCCGCGCCGTCATCAACCCTCCTGCGAAGGCTTTGCTAAGCCTCACCGGCGACTTTGCCGGACCGCCTGTGCTTTCACCGGACGGCGCAGCAGTGGCGTTTGTCGCCACGGGGCCCGAAGGCAAGGCAGCTATCTGGGTTCGCTCCATGAATTCCCTGGAAGCGCATGTCCTTCCCGGAACCGAGGGCGCGATCTTTCCCTTCTGGTCGCCGGACGGCCGGTCGCTAGGCTTTTTTGCCGATGCCAAGTTGAAGACGGTTGAGCTTAATGGAGGCTCTATCACGGTGGTTGCCGAGGCGAATCTGGCCCGCGGCGGCAACTGGGGCCCGGGCGGCATAATTCTATTCACTCCGGATACTCAGACCCCTATTATGCAAGTCAGCGCCAGCGGCGGGAATCCGTCGCCGGTCACGAAGCTGGACACGACGCAGCACACCTCGCATCGCTGGCCGTTCGTACTTCCCGATGGCAGGCATTTTCTCTACTCGGCCATCAACCACGATCCTTCGAAGTCCGCAAACGATACCTTGTACTACGCCTCGCTCGATGGCCGCGAGAATCGTCCTCTTTTCCGCTGTCACTCCAATGCGATTTACGCCAGCGGCGTTCTCTTGTTCGCCCGTGGCGATCAGTTGATGGCGCAGCCGTTCGATGCCGCCAGCGGAAAGCTGAGCGGCGAGGCCCAGAGCCTGGCCAGCGGAGTGGTGCATGACATCAGCACCTGGCACATGGACGCTTCCGCTTCCAACAACGGTCTGCTGGTTCTGGGCAGTGGTGGCATTGCCGATTGGCAATTGATCTGGATGGATCGCTACGGGAAGCAAGTTGGCACTGTAATCGACAAACTCGCCAACCTGAACAGTGCGCGCATATCCCCGCAGGGCGACCGCGTCGCCTTCGTGATCGATAACGGCGTCAACGACGTCTGGGTGCTCGACCTGGCGCGCGGAGTGCGCACGCGGCTTACCTTCGGACCGGTGCAGAATTACAGTCCCGTCTGGTCGCCCGACGGCAAGTGGATCGCCTATACCTCCGATCGCAACGGCCACTCCAACCTCTTCCGCAAGCCCTCCGACGGAAGTGGCGCGGAAGAACTTCTGGTCACGGACGACCACGTCACCCTAGCCACTGATTGGTCACGCGACGGAAAGTACCTGCTCTATTCGCGCGGTCCTTCGGGCAGCAACTGGGAAATCTGGGCCTTGCCGATTGAGGGAGAGCACAAACCTTTCCTGGTGGTACCGCACGCTCCCGGTTCGTTCAGTGCTGACGGGGTGTTCTCCCCGGATGGCCGTTGGATCGCCTATATATCCACTGAATCCGGCGCCGCGGGCCAGTTGTATGTGGTGGCCTTCGGCGGAGGACTGGGCAAATGGCAGGTTTCCACGAACGGGGCCCAGCAACCGCGGTGGAGCAGGGACGGCAAGGAGCTTTACTACCCTAACCCGGTGGGCGGTTCCATTCTGGCTACGCCAGTGAAGGACACCAATGGGGCGCTGCAGTTCGGCGCGGCCCGGTCCATCCCGGTGAATTTTGCCGGCCAGCAATTCATCTACGATGTTGCGCCTGACAGTCAGAAATTCCTGCTGGCCGCGGTTTCGCAGCAGGTCAGCCAATCCGTCACGGTGGTTACGAACTTTACGGCGGGGTTGAAGAAGTAAGCCTGGTGGTCCGCGTTCACCGTGGGTGTGCTTTTTCGCGGGCGGGCAACGTCGGAAGAACGGCGCGGGAATACGACAAGCGTCTGGTCGATGGATGCCACGACCCACTTCGCGTTCGCCTCCTACGCTGGTGAGCCAAAGACCAGAACACGCTCGGAGATGTACACTCTTATTCGACATAGGATCGGCTTTTGGTTCCGATCGGCCTGTCCGGAGCAGTCACGCGGTAATTTCGTTGAGGATATTCTTCCCAATGAAGCCGTCACGGTCGAGGCGAGTAAGCGGGATGGCAAGGACGAAAAGGACGGCGGGATCACTCGGGGTTCCCACGACGTTTTTGGCCTATAGAGGACCACGAGGCCCCAGTGACAAAGTCTCTTGTGCTGCGTAGAGTTTGAGCCGACGGTACCAAGTTGGCTTGCGCCCTCTGAAAGGTGCTGCCTCCTCAAGCTTCATAAGTGCCCTGCCAATGTCCTCCGCCAAATCCTTAGCCCAGACGACTTCGCAATGGTTTTCTGCTGGGTCAAAGGCTACCAGTTGAAAATCGCAGTCATGGGGCCATCCCAGAGCTTCGAGTTCCAGTCCACGATTGGTCTCGACAAGAGTTGTGTTTTGCGTACCGTTGTCGGTAGCAACTGCCAAATCAAGCATAGCGTCCTCAAGAATATCCCCTGTTCTAGATCGTTGTCAGCCAGGATACGTGCACTGTAACCCGCTCGCTCTTTCTAAACTGCAGCCTACTCGACAAGGGATTCCGATAAATTTCATGAAACGGTGAGTCGCGAAAATTCTTCACCACGAACAGAAAAAACCGATCCTTCAAGGCCGTAGCTACGGCGTATTCCTTTGGAGTCAGAGACAAACTCCCTACTCTTTCCCTCAAGCCCTTCACCTCTACGGCCAAAAAATCCTCGCGGGACCCAATCCGTAGACGGAAGTCATATCCACATCCAAAGTTCGTTGTATCCTCGACCGTGTAAGCCTGAAACTCAGGGAGGCCTGACGAAACCGACACAAAATAGCGCTCGGCAGCCAAGCCGGTGATAAGCCTTTTCGCAAAAAATGATTCGCTATCCTTCTGGCCATCCTCATTTCGAATCTCGCTCCAAGCGTTTTCGTCGAATCCCGCGAACGACCGGACTAGGCCAGCGAATGTCTCAAGATCCAGGCACTTGTATCTCTCAAACACCTTGAGGCAATACTCGCGGGTTTTGCGCTTGTGCCAGCCTTTCCTGCGATTCGGAAATAATGGGTCGAACTCATCGCGATAGTTCTTTATCGACGCAGGCTGTGCTCCCATTGCGTACGCTAATACGTTGTACGCCTCCTTGAAGCTTCTGAAGCCCAATTTTTTCAACCCGACGGAGTCGTACTTCGAGAGAAATAAGCCCGCTAGTATGAGTTTCTCTCTTGACGTGATTCCTTCCGAAAGCGTGATCATGATTGTTTGCGCATCAGGCAGGCTGGTGGATCGTTGCCTCTAGGTCCCAGAGGCCCGTCTCATTTCGGGCTTAGAAAAATGTACTCGATTACGCGTTGCTTGCCAATAAGAAATCTGGATGCTAGCGCAGAGTAGCCCAGCCGAAAAAATGAAAATCTCAGCGTAAATAAAGGCAACGGCTGCGTCCCAAATTCCCACGAAGAGAGCTTATCATATTCGCTTTGTATTCGCCTATCTTACCCGTTCGAACTTATTGAGAACGCATTGCAGCTCGCATTTTTCGCTGTTCTCCCCTCAGTTCGTGCCACAGAGGGAAACTCACAAGTTGGACGGGGATTGTCGAATCCAGTCAATACTCTTTTCGCCGAACCACCAGCAGTGACGTGTAAAGCAAGACGGCAGTGAACACCACCGATGCGAGTACCGGAGCCCACGGCATTGGCGCGGTGGCCGGGTAAGAGACCAGGCTCATGCCTCGAAGTGGGCTGATCCGCGAAACCACATCGAATTTGATCTGCAGTACGAGGACCGCAATCCAGCACAAACTCGCGGCTATGAGTTGCCAGACTTCGTCCAGCAGGCAGGCCAGCAGGACCGACAACGCATATACAGCCATAGTGCAGACTATCGCTCGTACAACGTAGGCGAGGCATTGCGGGGCGCTCGCGGCGCCCGGCCGCTGGAGTAGTGTGAACCCCGCCATGGCGGCAACGAGAACGCTCGTCAACAGGGCGCCCAGTCCTGCTCGCACGAAAAGCAGCCGCCGCCGGGAAACTGGCAGAGACAGCGTGAACAGCATGGAACCATGAAATCCCGATGTCACACCATAGTTGGTCTGGCTGTTGATGCCGGAGCCAGCCAGAAAAATCGCCGCAAATACGTACAACAGGAGCGAGCCGAGATGAACACCCAGCCATAGTCTTGACGGGGGGACGCCTGACGGCAGCTTTATGCCGATGGAAGGCAGCCATAAAGGTGTCAGCCACATCAGCAGTATCGATGCGACTGCGAAACCAAAACGCCATCTCGTCTCAAGCCAGGCCTTGAACCACAGCATCACTCCCCCTTCACATGATCCAGGAACAGCTCCTTGAGCGTTGCGGGACGCACCTCCACCGAATCTGCTCCAAGTTCACGCACGCGATCTACAACTTGGTCGACATCCTTGTGTACCAGCAAGGACGCAGTTTGTCCGCGCCGGCGGAAATGATCTATGCCGGGTACGTCGGCAAGTTGCGGTGGCGGATCCCCGATGAAAACCGCCAGAATCCTTCGGTACTGCAATTTCAGGTCGTCAAGCACGCCGTCGATTACCACCTGGCCCTTGTCAATCAGGCAAACGCGGTTGCAGAGTTGCTCGACCTCCGCCAGTTGGTGCGACGAAAAAAAGATCGTTGTCCCGTCGCCGGCTGCCAGGTTGGCAAGTGCTTGCAGCACATCCTCCGTCATTGCGGGATCGAGCCCGCTCGTGGGCTCGTCCATGATGAGCAACTCGGCGCCACGCGCCATTGCCAGCAGCAACATAAGCTGCGTGCGCATTCCTTTGGAAAGCTTGGGCACGGCCTTTTGCAGGGGCAGGCGGAACAGGTCGAGGTACTTCTCCTCCAGGTCCCGCCGCCAGTGGGGGAAGAATGCGCGGGTGAATCGTATGGTCTGGCCTACAGTCATGAACGCGTAGAGTTCCTTGTCCTCGCTGACGAAAGCCAGTCGGCGGCGCGCGGCAATGGCGGACTCTTCCGATTCCACCGGTTCGCCAAACAGGCAGATCTCTCCCGCATCCTGCCGTAGCATTCCCAGGAGAAGCTTCAGCGTTGTCGTCTTGCCGGCGCCGTTGCGGCCCAGGAACCCGCAAATCGATCCGCGGGGCACGGCGAGATCGAGGCCTCGTAAGGCGGGATTGCCGCTGTAACTCTTGGAAAGACCGTGAGTGGCGATGACGACGTCGTTCAAATGCGCCTCCCTGCAACAGTCATTTCGGCCGGCAAATCAGCGCGTTTGTCTTCAAACATACTGTTCCGCCAGCATCTGGGCGGCGCTTTCGTCCAGTTGTTCGGCGCGCCGCACCTCTTCGAAGCGCGCCAGCAGGTCATCGGGACGCAGTCGCCGTTTCTCCGCTCCTTGAAAATCGTGGATAATCTGCCCGCGATGCATCATGATCAGGCGATCCCCCAGGCTGGCCGCCTGGTGCATGGAGTGCGTCACCATCAGGGTGGTCAGCCGGTCGCGCGTGACCACCTGCTCGGTCAGGGCAATGACCAGGTCCGCGCTCTTGGGATCAAGCGCCGCAGTGTGCTCGTCCAGCAGTAGCAGCTCAGGACGCAGCCAAGTCGCCATGAGCAGCGTGAGGGCCTGCCGCTGTCCGCCCGAGAGGCTGCCGATGGCGTTTTCCAGGCGGTCTTCAAGCCCCATATTCAGCCGGCTGACCTCGTCGCGCATTCTTGTCAACAGTGACGCTTGCAATCCCCAACCCAGGCCCCGGCTGCGGCCGCGGCGGGCGGCAAGACTAAGGTTCTCCTGGATGGTTAGGCTGGGCGAAGTTCCACTGAACGGATTCTGAAACACCCGCCCGATCAGTGCGGCGCGCGCATGCTCGGGCCATCGGGTCACGTCGTGCCCCGCCAGGCGAATGCTCCCCTCATCCACCGGAAACGTTCCGGCGACGGCATTCAACAGAGTAGATTTCCCCGAGCCGTTGGTTCCGATGATGATCACCCAGGAACCGGCAGCCAGCTCGAGGCTTACACCGCGCAGGGAACGTACCTCATTCGGCGTCCCCGCATGGAACGTCTTCGAGACCCCCTGTACCTCAAGCATGCGCGCTCCGCAGGCGCTTCTTCCGCAAAAACTGCGGTACGACAAGGGCGCAGAAGACGAACAAAGCGGTAATCAGCTTCAGATCGTTGGGGCTCAATCCCCACCGCAAAGCCACCGCGACCAGCAGCCGGAAGAGCACGGAACCCATCACCGCTCCGATGATCGTCAGTCCCACCTGGTTTGTTCCCACCAGAGCTTCGCCAATGATGACGCTGGCAAATCCCCACACCACCATGCCGATTCCCATTCCCACATCCGCGAATCCTTGGTATTGGGCCAACAATGCCCCGGAAAGGGCTACCAGGCCGTTCGATAGCGCCACGCCAAAAACCAGCATGGTCGCGTCGTTCACTCCCAGCGCCCGGATCATCTCCACATTGTCGCCCGTGGCCCGCATGGCCATGCCGAGATCGGTGCGCAGGAACAAATACAGCAACGTTCCGGTCAGCGCCACTGCCAGCACGACCGCCGCCGGCACCGAAGCATCGCGAACGCTGACTTCCCATCGGGCAAAATTGAAAACGGCGGTTCCCCGCATGAGTCTCAGTCCGATGTGTTCCGATTCCGTAGCAAGCGTGTTCACGGACAGCAGCGAAATATTGCTCTTGCCCATGATGTGGAGATTTACCGAATACAAGGCGGTCATCACCAGAATGCCCGAAAGCAGTGAGTTGATCTTGAAGCGCGTATGCAGCAAGCCGGTGCAAGCGCCTGCGAGCATCCCGGCAACAAAGCCCGCCAGCGATGCCAGCACCGGGCTGGTGCCATGCACCAAAAGAGTCGCGGCGACGGCAGCGCCGAGGGTGATCGAGCCATCGGCGGTGATGTCCGAAAACGAGAAGATCCGGAAACTAATGAACACGCCCAGGGCCAGCAGCGAGAGGATGCAGCCTATCGTGAAGGTGCCAATCAGCAGGCTCATCTGGTCTCCGCCATTGCACTAATCCAGCATGCGCCCCGGACGAACTCGCTCTGCTGAGGTCCGGCCGCCTCGCGGTTGTCGGTCAGCAGGTGCAGTACGCCCTGCAATGTCTCCGTTTCAAACAATGAGTTGACCGTAGCTTTCAGATCGATGTTCCCCTTCTGCAACGGACGATAGGAAAACGCTGCGGCATGAAAATGCCCCAGGGGATATGCCGCTGCTCCCATTGGCCGCAGCAGGGGAGTCAACGGTGCAAATTCGGACGCGGCCGCCGCGCCCGCCACCAGCGCCAGAGATCGCGAAAACAGGCGTTCGGTGGAGAACGACATCCAGGAACGCACCTCGGGATACTTGAACGGCTGGCCATCCACCCCCGCGGCAGCGGCGGGGGAGCGGCGCAGCGCGGCGCCCACCAGTCCCGCCGACTCTGCGACCATTACCATTCCAATCGCCGGCGTGCCGGAGACTTCCAGGGCAGATCGCACCAAGCCCGCGAGCGTAATGGGGTTGTCCGCACTCGCGGATTCGAACCGCATCAGGTGCGTGAAGCCGCCCTCGCAACGCAGTCCGTAGAGGACGTTCATCTCCGCCACCAGTTCGCCGCTGGAGACCATGAAGTCCGGCACGTTGGTTCCATCTGTCGGCAGGTAAGCCGCGGAGCCGTCCACGGCCAGAAACTCCCCAAAACGCGACTGGGCGTCCTCGAAGCCATTGCCGAATGCTCCCAGACCGAAGCCGAAGGTAGCCGGCGGAAACGCGACCATGCGGCAATCTTCCGGACCAAAACGGCAGCCTTTCAGCAAACCGGGGTCGCCGATCCGTTCGAGCGTCAATGCCGCAGCCGGAGCGCATTCCATCACTTCGAAAGACGCTTCCGGAGAGGAAAAGCGGCGCACTTCCGTCTTGTGCACTGGGGCTGCGACCGTAACGGTTTCGGCTAACAAGATCGAAGACAGCCGGCAGAGGTCCAGCACCTGCTTTACCCGGTCCGAAGGGCTGGTGACCACAAAACTGCCGCCGATGTTTTTCAGCTTCGTGTGGAATCTCACCAGCAGGCCGATACCGGCCGAGCTCAGAAAGGAAATCTCAGACAGATTCAGGCGAATACTGTGCGCCCCTTCGCGGATCGCCTCCTCCAGATTGGCCTGCATGTGCTCGGTCCAGTAATTGTCTAGGCGCCCTCGCACCTTGACCTCGAGCGCATCGCCGATTTGCCGGGTTACGATTTCCATGGGATGGCCGCTAGGGACGAACGTTCTTCGAGAATTCGGGGGGAATGGCGCCGCCGAGTTGCGCCGCCTCGCCGCGGCTGATGGCCATTTCCTCGACGGCCACTTCCTCGAAGGGCAGGTCTTTCGGGTTTGCCCCCAGCAGGATCCGGCCCCCCAGCTTTCCAGCGGCCAGTCCGGCCGGGTGCGCACTCAAGCCGACGCAGGCCAGGCCGCCGCGGGGCAGGGAGTCGCAGTCGTCGCTGACCAGCGGCAGGCGTGCATCCCGCGCTCCCTTTACCGCGCCTTCGTAGCCTTCTATGGCGGTGTTGTCTCCTGGCACCCAAACCAACTGAATGTCCCGTTCCGCCAGGATCTGAACCGCTTGCAGGACCTCGCTGGAACCGGATATGGCGACTTCCTCGAGCCTTATGCCACGGTTTCGGAATTCCTCGCGCGCTACTGACAACTCTTTCACCGAATTGGCCTCCGCCGGGTTGTACATGGTGCCCACCGCGGCCAATTTCGGAACCAGCTTCTGCATTGCGTCCACGATATGGCCTACCGGAGGAAAACTGCCGACCCCGGTAACGAAAGGCAGGTGCTCTGCAGGACTGGTGCCGGCCCCGGCCGCGACCGGATCGGTCACGCAGGTAAAGACCACGGGCTTGTGTTTCACCTTGCTGCACGCTGCGGCCAGGCACGGCGTGGTGATGGTCATAATAAGGTCGACTTCCGTGCTGTCGTAGTTCTGCAGGATGGCCGGGATGTTCATCATCTCGCCTTGGGCATCCGCTCGCTGCACTTCCAGGTTCTTGCCTTCCTCGAAGCCGCCGGCCTTCAGGCCGTCGATCAGGCCCTGTACGCAGAGGTCCGTGCCGACGTCACGGGCAAAGTACACGATGGCCGCCTTGACGACCTTGCTGTTTGACCGGGTATGTGCCCGTGCCGCCGAAGATGCCGCGGAAGCCGTCTTTCGCCCGCCCAAATCGGAAATCAACAGAATCGCCGAGAACAGGGCGATCAGCCCCAGCCCGAGGGCCAGCCTTTTCAGTGCGGCCCAGAGACGAGTTCTTTCCAGAAGACGCATAGAGAGTGCGGTAGGAACGTTTCGCGCGAGGTCTAATTATATCGTTCACATGCATCGCGCTGGCCTCCGGGCCGGAGTTCCTGCCGCGCGCATTTTTGCGGACGGAAAACGTCGAGGCATCGTGCGCGAATTACTATCCTTGCTCTCTATTAGTGAAGCGCGGGTAGAATATAAGCAGATTGGCCGACGAATTCTCCGATTGGCCGTAAGCGTGGTATGGCGTGGACATCACAATCGAAGCGACGTATGAATCCGGCGTTTTTAAACCGCTGGCGCCGCTCACGAATATCAAGGACCACGAGCGTGTGAGGATTATCGTGCAGCCCTTGGATATCGTTGAGGAGCAGGCGCGAAACCGCATCAAGGGCGATCCAGTAGTGGCCCGTGAAATCGCCGAATCTGCCGATTGCAGCCTTTTCGGCGAGTAAGCTCATGCTGCTGCGCGAAATCTCCAGCGGTACGCAATGTTTCGTCGACGCCGACATCTTCTTCTGTCACCTCGTGGACACTCCGTCCCTGTCCCAGGAGTGCTCTGGATTCTTCAGCTTTAATGGTTGGCCTTACAAATTGCAAGATAACTTGGAATTCAACACCGCCATAACAACGTATACGCAGATCAGGCAGACGCATTATTCATGAAAGACGTATCTGAAACACTGGAGGCCTTGCAGAACGGCCTTATTGCACAAGCGACTGGCAGCACATTTGATGCACAAGAATATCGGCGATTGGCGAGGAAATCGTCAATCATCCTTTGCTCAAGGACATCGCGCCTCGCTTTCTCCGCACCTGTCGCACCGCTGCGCAATTCTGGCAATTCATCAAGTACGAGTTTCCTACGTATGCAGAGCGCCGCCAGTATCTCTGGAAGGAGTTTCGTCCAATGTTCGAGCGATTGGACGGCTTTAAAGCCACGCCTGCCAAGCCGGAAACTAGGGAAAGGAACCTGAGGCACCGGTTTGATCCGCGTTCATCTGCGTTGATCAACGGCGGGCTTTTTCCTGAAAGGCGTCGCGTTAGCGCTTGCACGATATAATCACGCATATCCATGGCTCTGACCTCTGGTACGAAACTTGGGCCCTACGAAATCCAGTCGCCTCTGGGCGCCGGTGGCATGGGCGAGGTATATCGCGCGCGCGATTCGCGTCTCAAACGCGATGTAGCAATCAAGGTCTTGCCCGCCGCGCTATCCCGTGATTCCGACCGGTTGCGCCGTTTCGAGCAGGAGGCCCTTGCCACTGCGGCCCTGAACCATCCCAACATTCTGGCGGTGTTCGACATCGGCACCAGTGACGGCGCGCCCTACGTGGTGTCCGAGTTGCTTGAGGGAGAGACGCTGCGGGAGCGGCTGGGCAACGGGGCACTCGCCGTGCGCAAGGCCCTGGACTATGCCCTGCAAATCGCGCATGGGCTGGCCGCTGCCCACGAGAAGGGCATTATTCATCGCGACCTTAAGCCGGAGAATCTCTTTCTTACCAAAGACGGCCGCCTCAAGATTCTGGATTTCGGGCTGGCCAAACTGACCCAGGCGGAAACCGGCACATTAGCAACCATGGCCACCGTGGCGCAGGGCACGGAAGCCGGCATGGTGCTGGGAACGGCGGGATACATGTCGCCCGAGCAGGTGCGGGGCATGGCCGTGGACGCCCGCTCCGACATATTCAGTTTTGGGGCGATTCTTTACGAGATGCTTTCGGGCAAGAGGGCCTTTCATCGCGACACGGCCGCGGACACGATGAGCGCGATCCTGAAGGAAGACCCTCCGGACCTGAGCGAAACCAACCGTAATGTTGCCCCGGCGCTCGAGCGGATTGTGCAACACTGCCTGGAGAAGAATCCGGAGCAGCGCTTCCACTCAGCCCGCGACGTGGCCTTCGGGCTGGAGGCGGTGTCGAGCACCTCCGGCCCGGTTCCCGCCAGGGAAGCGCCTATGGCAAGCCGGTGGCACCGGCCGCGCGCTGTGGAGCTGGCCGCAGTCCTGTTGCTGGTTGCATTGGCGTTTCTTGCCGGCCACCTGTTCCGCGCGCGAGGCGCGGCCAGCGCCGCGCCGGAGATTCACCAGCTTACCTTTCGCCGGGGCCTGGTAGGCGGTGCACGATTTGCGCCCGACGGCCAAACAGTGGTTTATTCCGCCGCCTGGGAAGGTGCGCCGAGCGAGATCTTTACAACCTCGGAGCAGAGTCCAGAGTCCCGCAGCCTCGATATCAAAGACGCCAGGCTCCTGGCTATCTCGAGCACCGGACAGATGGCGATCAAGCAGCACCCGAAGGTTTATGGCTATTTCGCGCGGCTTGGGACCCTGGCCACAGTTCCGCTCAGTGGCGGCTCTCCCCGCGCTTTGCTTGACGATGTGGAGTCGGCGGACTGGTCGCCGGATGGTTCCCAATTGGCGGTAGTGCAGCGCACTGCCGGAAAATTCTCGCTGCAATACCCGATTGGAAAAGAGCTGTATAGCGCCCCCAACTGGGTCAGTCACGTGCGCATTTCGCCTTCCGGTGAACGGTTGGCATTCGGAAATCATCCCTTCGGCGGTGACGAAGGCTCGGTGATGGTGATTGATAAATCGGGCAAAGCTCGCGAGCTTTCTTCCGGCTTCCTGACCCTGCAGGGTCTGGCGTGGTCACCCGATGAAAAAGAAATCTGGTACACGGGCACGCGCACCGGGGCCAACCGTGCTCTCTACGCCGTAACCCTTGCCGGCAAGGAACGCGTGGTGGCCAGAGTGCCCGGAAATCTCACCCTTTGGGACATCGGGCCGAAAGGGCAAGCGCTCATAACGCAGGCTTACGAACGCACGGCCGTCATGGCCATGCTGCCGGGCGCCAACCAGGAAGCTGATTTTTCCTGGTTCGACTACGGGATTCCCGCCGGATTTTCCAGTGATGGCAAGTCGCTGCTGATCGCCGAAGTGGGCGAGGGCGGCGGCACGCATTACAGCTCCTACCTGCGACTTACGGATGGCTCGGCGGCGATTCGCCTGGGCGAGGGGCAGGCGGAAGGATTCAGCCCTGATGGGAAATACGCCACGAGCCGGGTAATGGGACCTCCCAACAAGCTGTATCTTCTGCCTACCCAGGGCACACCCAAGGAACTCCCGACTGGCGCCGTTGATGTCGCCTATGGTCAGAAATTCATCCCCGGCAGCCGGAAATTCATTTTGATAGGCACCGAGCCCGGCCACAAGTCACGCGCTTATCTGCTGGATCCGGATTCCGGAGCTCTACCCAAGGCCGTTACTCCCGAGGGCGTGACTCGCGTGAGTTTGATCACGAACGACGCGAATTTCATGGTCGCGCAGGACG
>JBEKOS010000039.1:0-14881 GCA_049521535.1 Terriglobales bacterium
TGAAGCAGTTTGTCAACGCTCTGGAACAGCGATTAGAGGTGCGCTTCGTCGCCGCGCGGCAGCGCCGTGCACCGGGACAGGTCTTGCCGACAAGACGCCGGCTGCAACCAGCCTGAGCTTCCACTTGGTGTGCAACGATGAAGAAGAGGAATTTGTTTAGCGAACTCATGGAAGGGGTGGCAGCAATGGAAGGTCGGCGAGCCGACGAGCTCACACTTAGCACATACAAAGTCGATCCTACTTCCGTCAGAAAATTGAAATAGACTGGTATTTGGCGACCGGCAGAGAACAAGGAAGCTTTTCGCTACCGATTACCATGCCCAGCCGCCAGCCTAAGCGGGTCCGACCATTCCCACTGACACCATTCCCACAGCCCGTTGACAAAACCAGCACCTGCGTATTAATATGTCGTATTAATTAGTCGTTATTTTGTACGACTAATTAACGAGGCGCCGCGGTCGCCAAAACTACTTGCGCCAGAAGGGCAGCACATCTCTGTCAGTTTTCGGCAACCTGCCAAACGAGAGGCTGGCAGCGGTCAGCGGTCATCCCTCGACCGTCACCCAGGCGGGAACAGACGGAAACGAAAAACATAGCGTTGGCCGGTTGGCCTCGTTGGACACCATAAACAAAACAAATGACTTACATAGAAAAATCGAGTTGCCTGCGTGGCCGCGTTGCTTGGCCACTTGGCCATGGGCAGTTTTCGCTCGTCAGGCTCAGGCTCTCAACGAAAGCTGACAACAATGTGTTTGGCAACCACGGCAATGTTGGAAATCTTACACAAAACAAGCGGCTTATCGGTGAATGTCGTTGGCAACCTTGGCAAGCTTTGATGGCAACCTTGGCAATGTTCCCAATTCAGTTGCCAGTTCGCAATCATCGGTCGAGCCGATTTATTCAGTCGAAAGTGCGCGGGCGAGTTCGATCTCTTCTTGGCCGTGTGATCGTCTCCATGATTCTAAAAGGCTTAACTGCAGTTTCAGTTGGCCATCTAGGTTTTTTGGTGGCCGCCTCGAACAAAACAGGCGACTTAAAGGCATTTTTTCGAAGGCCGCAAGAACGGCATTTGGCCGTCTCGATGATTACAAACGGCTTAGCAACCTGACTTTGGCCATCTCGACCGCAAAGTTGGCCGCCTCGAATGGAATCAATGGGTTAGTGGTTTTCGGCTGCATCCTGATGGTTCTTGCCTGGCAGAAAGACCGGTTGCGGTCGCCTTGGCTGGAAAACGGTCTTGCGGTGACTCATGTTGAGCCCCTTGAGCACCTTGAGCACCTTGAAAATTTGTGATGATTCTAAACAATTTAATTACGAAATCAACTTGCTCAACAAGATGCTCACGTGAGCACCTTGTTGAGCTTCTTGAAACTGCCGGGCAGGCGACCGTCGTGGATCAGCGATCGCAGAGACGCGCAAAACAATGTGCATGATCAGGATGATCGAGATGATCACCTGACTGAAAACAAGTGGCTTAGGCGAAAACTGCGATGATCAAGTTGATCAACCTCGATGATCAACTTGATCAGGGTTACCAAATGCAATACTCGCGGATTCCAGTCGGCAGCCGGCTGAGGTGAACCCCCAAGCTGAGACACATTAGGCTGGCGGACCCGGCGAATTTGATGGGCGTGGATCAGAAAGGCAGTCAGTCGTCAGCCACCAGTATTCAGCCGACTCAGGTGCCTGGGCGTAGTTTTCCCATCTCACCTGTCACCGGCGGGCACAGGCTGAGAAGTACCTATCCAGCAAACCCGGGTAACGCGAGCACCTACCGGGCAGAGTTCTTATCAGCAGGGATTTCGGACGGGCTCTTTGCCGGTTCAATCACGAAGTCTCTGCTCTCCACGCGCAGAATGCGGGGGCGGATGTGCGAGCGGGCCACGGCGGTGGAGCTGATGCGTCCCGTAAGCGCGAGGCCTTTGGCGCTTCGTTCCATCGCAACCTGGTCGATGGCATAGTCCGCCGCCAGGTCGCCCAAGTCGGGCGCTTTCTCGCCGGATTGGCGCGCCCACTCCTGCGCAAATGTCTTGAGCACGTCGATTTGGCGATAGCCCTGGGGCGAAGACAGAAACACGTACATCACAAAGTTTGTTTCCACAGTGGCGTACCAGGAAACATCCACTACGCCATCACCATTGAAGTCGCCGACGGTAGCGACTCCGTACTGGGGTTTCAAGACATCGCGCCAACCCGCGAGGGAAGCCTGAAACAGTTCGTGATTCGTCTTCTTGTCGAGAAAAACCTGGACGGCCTTATTGCCGGCGCCGAATTCCATGACGCGCATTCCCGGAGGAGCCGTGTTTTGCGTTTTGACGCAGAGGCACTTCAGGTCTACGGGGAAAAGGCTATAACGCCGCGCGCCTGCAGCTTGTGCCATCGAGGCTCCCGAAAGCCACAGGGTCAGCACGGCGATTGAGATGATTCCTCGAATGGGCATGAGGCGATCAGAACCGGGGCCAGAGCATGATAAGAGTCCACAGTTTGCAGTCGTCAGTTGGCAGCCGAAACCAGCTACCAGCTACTAGCTGCTAGCTACTAACTACTAACTACTTCATGTAATGCTTGTCTCCTGATACGTGCCATATACATCGCGCAGGGCCTCGCAAATCTCGCCGACGGTGGCGTACGCGCGAACGGCATCGACGATGTATGGCATGGTATTAGCGTCCGATATGGCGCCATCGGCCTTGACCACGGGCTCCTCCGCGGCGGCGCGTCGCAAAGCTGCCAGCCGGCGTTGGACTTCTTCATTAGATCGCCTGTCGCGAAGAGCCTTCAGCTTGGCCGTCTGATGGTCGCGGACGCCCTCATCGATGTAGAGGACCTTGGGAGCCTCCTCTTCGATGGTGAAGTCGTTGACGCCTACGGTGATTTTCTCCTTTGCCTCGGTCGCTCGCTGATACAGGTAAGAGGCTTCGGCGATCTCCTTCTGTGGGAATCCGCGCTCAATGGCCTTGACCATGCCGCCCATGGAATCCAGGCGGTCAAAGTAGGCGAAGGCGCCCTTTTCCATGTCCAGCGTGAACCGCTCGACGAAATATGATCCGGCCAGCGGATCGATGGTCTGGGCCACGCCGGATTCATAGGCGATGATCTGCTGCGTACGCAACGCGATTCGAACCGCGTCCGCCGTGGGCAGGGCCAGCGCTTCGTCATAGGAGTCGGTGTGCAGCGACTGGGTACCACCCAGCACTGCCGCCAGGGCCTGGAGGGCCACCCGGGCGACGTTGTTCATCGGCTGCTGCGCCGTCAGGGAAACTCCCGCGGTTTGCGTGTGGAAACGCATCAGGCCGGTACGCGCCTCGCGGGCGCCAAACCGCTCCTGCATGACGCGGGGCCAGATCTTGCGGGCGGCCCGGTACTTGGCTATTTCCTCGAAGAAGTCGTTATGGGCATTGAAGAAGAAACTCAGCCGCGGTCCGAATTCGTCCACGTTCAGGCCGCGACGGCGTGCCCATTCCACGTACTCGACGCCGTCGTAAAGGGTAAATGCCAGTTCCTGCAATGCCGTGGAGCCGGCCTCGCGGATGTGATAGCCGCTGATGGAAATCGTATTCCACCGGGGTACTGCCTTGGCGCCAAATTCGAAGGTATCGACTACCAGCCGCATCGAAGGAGCCGGCGGGTAGATATATTCCTTTTGCGCAATGTATTCCTTCAGGATGTCGTTCTGTAGCGTGCCGGAGATCTTCCTCCAATCCGCGCCTTGCTTCTCGGCCACCACCAGGTACATGGCCCAGAGAATCGAGGCCGGCGAGTTGATGGTCATCGATGTGGTCACATTCTCCACGTCAATGCCGTTGAAGAGGATTTCCATGTCCTCGAGAGAATCAATCGCCACGCCGCATTTTCCAACCTCGCCTTCACTGAAGGGGTGGTCGCTGTCATAGCCCATGAGCGTAGGCAGGTCGAAGGCCACGGAGAGCCCGGTGACTCCGTTCGCCAGCAGGTAGCGGTAACGCTCATTGGTTTCCTCGGGCGAAGCGAAACCGGAGAATTGGCGCATGGTCCAGAGCTTGCCCCGGTATCCGCTGGCGTGAATCCCGCGCGTGTACGGCGGCTCGCCGGGATAGCCGAGATATTGGTCGTAGCTCCAGTCGGCGGGCAGGTCAGCCGGCGTATAAAGACGGCGTATGGGGTGCCCGCTGATCGTGGTGAAGCGGGCATTGCCGTATTCGTCAAGATTGGCCCCGGTGGGCGCACCAATTGGCCGCTCGGGCGACTTTTCCAGGGTCTTTGCCAGCGTGGTTTCAGCCCACTGTTTTTCCGATTGCGAGGGCACTCGTCCCTCGAATACATCGGCAATGGGGGATTCGGCTATGGCTGTGTCAGCTTTTTTCTTGTCAGGCATGGATCCGCGCGCTCCTGAGTGGACTTCCGCCATCATAAATCAAGATGTTAGTTAGGCGAGTCCTGTTTTGCGCGTGCCCTTTCGTCCGGGGTCATCTCATTCCAGAGCATCTCGCGGTTGCGCTGGACCCATACATCCTTCTCCTTTGAGGATCCGGCGGCGAGGCTATACCAGTCGTACGCCTGGGCTCGGTCGAGGGGGACACAGTGCCCGGTGGCATACAGAGCACCGAGCAGGCTGCGGGCTCTTGCGTTGCCCAGGTCTGCTGCATTGCGAATAAGTTTCAGCGCCTGATTGCAATCGCGGGGCACATTATTGCCGTAGAGGGAGGCCTGTCCCTGGGCCAGAAGTTTATCGCTTGTATCGATTGAGGAACTGGCGCGGTTAGCCGGCTTGGGTGTTTGGACTCCAGGCATTGGGATTTCGGTTTGCTGGATGGCAGCCGTTTTATGATTCCTGCCGGTCACGGTATCCTGTGGGCCGGGCTGGGTGCTCGTTTCCGTCGGGCCATTCTTCGCATCACCAGCCGCGTGGGCCGTGTCCGGCGCTTTGCTGGGAGCGATGCTGCTTGCAGAGGGCGCAGCATCGGGCGGCGCCGGGGACGCCGGCAAGTTCTCTGCTGCCTCCGCCGGGGAGGTTTGCGAAGTCATCCCGGAATCAGGCGCTTTAGACGACTGCCGCCATTTGTAGACGATAAATCCGCCCAGGACTGCCGCGATCAGCAAGACCACCAAAAATCGCCAATAGTCGCGTGCCGGCTCTTCTTTTAGCAGGTAGTCAAGGTTTCGATCCTCCTCCAGCGACTCCGGCGACCCGAGAAGAGAATCAGGCTCGGCGTCGTCCTCATCCGGCGTTTCCGGGCTCAGTTGCGGGTGGCGGTAGATATGAAATGAACTCCCATCGACAGGCGCCGTCCGTTTGGGTTCCGCAAATTCCTGGATGGATAACGAGCCTCCCTCGGCAGGTTCGGCGTCGGGCCGGAGCATCTCAGACCGTTGGATAACATTGGTGCGCCTGACTTTGGCTGGGGACGGCCCGCCGGTTGAGAGTCCGTCAAACCCGGGGAATGGTTCTATTTCCGCGGCATCGCCGGTTGCCGGGCGTGCTGCTGGCACTGCGGGTTGCGCGACCAGGGCGACGCCGCAGAACCCGCAAAACAAATGGTCCGCCGGATTGTCGTGTTGACACCGTTCGCATCGCATGATGCTATCGCCGCACGGTTCCAGAGGAATTAAGGATACATCATGATTTACTAAAAAATCCCAATGCCCTGCAAATGACCAAGGGCCGCAGCTCGGCTCATCTGCTGCTTCTCCGGCCGATGACAGGCCGGGCTTCGATTTCCGAATCTGACAACTGCTGACTGCCAACTGACAACTTCGCCCTTGCTTTACACCTGCGCGGGCAGTCTGCTATCCTCAGAAAGTTACAGGAGATAAACAATTTACAGGCAGGAGCGCACCTGATTCAGTGTTAGCCCAAGAGCGAAAGCAAACCATAATCGATTCGTACCGTACGCACCAAACCGACACGGGCAGTCCGGAAGTCCAGATTGCAATTCTGAGTGAGCGCATAGGCGAGCTGACGGAACACTTTAAGGCCCACAAGAAGGACCACGCCTCCCGGCGGGGTCTGCTCATGATGGTTAGCCGGCGACGCAGCCTGCTCGACTATTTAAAACGGTACGATTCCGAGCGCTATAAGACCGTGATCCAAAGGCTCGGCATCCGCAAATAGAGCAGTCGCCTGTCTCCGGTTCTCGGAAGCGTGGCATACTGCCGTGGCGATTGGCAAAGCGAAACCTCCGAATGGTTCTGCCCGCTGCCTACAAAGGACAATCCTATGAATATTCCCCAAGCACATAGCATCACCGTCGAATTAGACGGCGGAAAAAAGCTTACATTTGAGACCGGGAAGCTGGCAAAACAGGCGCACGGCGCCGCAGTGGTCCGCACCGGTGACAATGCGATTCTGGCGACTGCGGTCGCCAATCCCGAACCGCGCGAAGGCATAGACTTCTTTCCCCTCACCGTTGATTACCGCGAATACACCTACGCCGGCGGGCGCATTCCCGGCGGCTTCATCAAGCGGGAAGGACGCCCCAGCGAACGCGAGATTCTGACTAGCCGCCAAATCGACCGGCCCATCCGGCCGTTATTCCAGGAGGGCTTCCGTAATGAAACCCAGGTTATTGCCCTGGTGCTGTCGGCTGACACCGAAAATGATCCTGACGTACCTGCGATCAATGCGGCATCCTGTGCCCTTACGCTTTCTGACATCCCGTTCATGGGACCCATCGGCGCAGTGCGGGTTGGGCGGGTAAATGGAAAATTCGTGGTGAACCCCACCTACACCGAGGGTCGCGACGGTGACCTGCGGTTGATGGTGGTGGGCACCAGCGAAGGCATTGTAATGATCGAAGCCGGCGCCAACGAGGTGGATGAAGAAACCGTGGTGCAGGCAATTGAATATGCCCACGGGGAGATCAAAAAGATCTGTGCCGCCATTTCGGGATTTGCCGCCGAATTCGGCAAACCCAAGCGCAAGGTCACCAAGCCGGAGACCGATGAAGCGTACCTGAACCATCTGCGCGGGCAGATCGGCAAACGCCTGGCGGACGCCCTGGACACTGAACGACATGCCAAGCATGAAAGCGCCGAGATGGTTAAGGCCATCAAGAAAGAGCTCAAGGATGCGATCCCGGAAGAGAACGAAGCCGAGCGCAAGAAGCTGAACGAATACTTTGAAAAGCTGCGGGAGCAGATCTTCCGTGAGGACGTACTGAACAGCCGGCGGCGTCCGGACGGGCGTGGATTTGATAAAGTCCGCCCTCTTTGGATGGAAGTGGGAGCGTTGCCGCGCACGCACGGTTCTGCCATCTTTACCCGGGGTGAGACCCAGGCGCTGGTAACCACTACGCTGGGCACCTCAGACGACATGCAGCGCATGGAAATGTTCGAGGGCGAAGCTAAGAAACGTTTCATGCTGCACTACAATTTCCCACCCTTCTCGGTGGGAGAGGTCGCGTTTCTGCGCGGTGCCGGCCGGCGCGAGATAGGCCACGGCGCACTTGCTGAGCGTGCGATCTCCGCCGTGCTTCCGACCGTGGAAAACTGGCCTTATGCCATGCGCGTGGTCAGCGACATACTGGAATCAAATGGGTCATCTTCCATGGCGACGGTATGCGGCGCCTCGCTTTCGCTGATGGATGCCGGCGTGCCCATCAAGGCTGCGGTGGCAGGCGTTGCCATGGGTCTGGTGAAGGAAGGCGAGAAATATGCCATTCTTACCGACATCGCCGGTGCTGAAGATCATTATGGCGATATGGATTTCAAGGTGGCGGGCACGCGCAACGGCATTACTGCCCTGCAGATGGACATCAAGGTGAGCGGCATTACTTCCCAGATCATGCGCGAGGCGATGGAGCAGGCCCACCGCGGCCGCATTCACATCCTGGATCACATGAATGAGGTCATGCCGGAGCCGCGCACCAGCATCAGCGATTTCGCGCCCCGGTTCTACACCCTCCAGATTCCCGTGGACAAGATCCGCGACTTGATCGGCCCTGGCGGCAAAGTGATCCGCGGCATCGTGGAGCAAACCGGAGTCAAGATTGACGTGGAGGATAGCGGACGAGTCAACGTGTCGTCCTCCGATCAGGCGGCGGCGGCCAAGGCGTTGCAGATCATCGGCGATATTACCGCCACTGCCGAGATCGGCAAGACCTATCTGGGCAAAGTTTCCCGCCTGGCGGATTTCGGCGCGTTCGTCGAGATCATTCCGGGCACCGATGGCCTGCTGCACATCAGTGAAGTCGCCGAGCACCGCATCAAGGACATTCGCGATGAATTGAAGGAAGGCGATCAGGTGCTGGTGAAAGTTCTCTCCATAGAAGGCAACCGCATTCGCCTCTCTCGCAAGGCCATTCTCAAGGAGCAACGAGCCAAGTTGGAGGGCGAGACGGGTTCGACGGGAGCCGCGACCATGGAAATTGACGGTGGCGAAGCCGGCGAGCCCGAGAGCGAAGAGGGAGCTACTCACGATCACTCAGAGCCCAACTTTAATCGCGAAGCATCGAGCCATCCGCATCGCCCCGGTGGAGGCGGCGGAAGGCCGGGCGGTGGACCCGGTGGACGACGTCGTCGCGGCGGCGGCGGCGGTGGGCGCGGCGGACCGCGGGGCGGTGGTGGCGGCGATCGCGGCGGAAGATACTGACCGCCTCCCCTGACAAATTGTTAGTGTGGGCGAAGCATGGGCAAACGCGCACTGATCACTGGAATTACCGGCCAGGATGGTTCCTATCTTGCCGAGTTTCTGCTGGCCAGGGACTATGACGTTTTCGGCGTTATTCGCCGCTCCAGCAGTTTCAATACCGGCCGCATCGATCACATCTACAGCGATCCCCATGAAAGCCATACCCGCCTACATCTGATCTACGGCGACTTGAACGACGCCAGTTCACTCAACCGGATTCTCCGCAGCGTCAAGCCCGATGAAATCTACAACCTCGGCGCCCAAAGCCACGTTCGGACGAGTTTCGATATCCCGGAATACACTGCAGAAATTACTGGCATTGGCACGCTGCGACTGCTTGAAGCGGTCAGGGAATCGGGCCTCTCCCCTCGGTTCTACCAGGCGAGTTCCAGCGAACTGTTCGGCCAGGTGTCGGAGATTCCCCAGCGGGAAACGACCCCTTTCCAGCCGCGCAGCCCGTATGCTGCCGCGAAGCTTTTTTCCTACTGGACCACGGTGAACTACCGCGAAGGCTATAACATGTTCGCCTGCAATGGCATTCTGTTCAATCATGAATCCCCGCGGCGCGGAGAAACGTTTGTCTCGCGCAAGATCACGCGCGCCGCCACGCGCATTAAGGCCGGCCTGCAGACCAGGCTCTATCTCGGCAACCTGGAGGCCCGCCGCGACTGGGGCTACGCGCCTGAGTACGTCGAGGCCATGTGGGCCATGTTGCAACAGGAACGGCCTGATGATTTCGTGATTGCCACCGGCGAAACTCATTCGGTGCGCGAGTTTGTCGAGGAGACATTTGGTTACCTGGGTCTTGACTGGGAGCGATATGTGGCCGTTGATCCAAAGTATTTTCGTCCCACCGAGGTGGATCTTCTGATCGGAGATTCGAGCAAGGCGCAAGCAGCGCTGGGATGGAAGGCAAAGGTCACATTCAAACAGTTGGTCCGCATCATGGTCGATGCAGATATGAAGCTGGCTGAAGCGGAAAGTGCAGTCGCCAATCGTCAGTCGCCAGTCGCCAGTGTTTGAGTACCGGCGAACCGTGTTCCCCTCGGGTTTCCGCCGATGCAGCTTGTCCCCGTGTCTCCGAGTCGTTTGCTTCTCTGTGACTTTTTGCCTCTGTGGTAGGTTTTAGTTGATGAGTCCCGGCAATTTGAGTGGTTTCTGGAAGGGCCGGCAGATCTGCGTCACCGGCGGCGCCGGATTTCTGGGTTCGCAGGTGGTCGGGAAGTTGCGGCAGCGCGGCTGCGAGCATGTCTTTGTACCCCGGCACAAGGATTATGACCTGCGCCACAGGTCCGATGTGGTACGCATGTACGATGATGCGGCGCCAGACATGGTCCTCCACCTCGCCGCGATGGTGGGCGGCATCGGCGCGAATCAACATAGTCCCGGAAGTTTTTTCTATGACAACCTGATCATGGGTGTGCACATCATCGACGAGGCGCGCGAACGCCGCCTGCCGAAACTAGTCTGCCTGGGAACCATTTGCGCTTACCCGAAGTTTACCCCTGTGCCTTTTCGCGAAGAAGATCTCTGGTCGGGCTATCCGGAGGAAACCAACGCACCCTATGCCGTCGCCAAGAAGGCCCTGCTGGTTCAGGCCCAGGCATACCGTCAGCAATACGGGCTGAATGCAGTTTATCTGCTTCCGGTAAACTTGTACGGCCCGCGGGACAACTTCGACCTCGAAACCTCCCATGTAATCCCGGCGCTCATCCGCAAATGCATCGAAGCGCGGCGGATGGGCGGGAGCGAGGTCACGATCTGGGGGACCGGCGTACCGACACGTGAGTTCTTATACGTCGAGGATTGCGCGGAGGGGATTTTGCTGGCGGCAGAGAAGTACGATAAGCCAGAACCGGTAAATCTTGGCAGCGGCCAGGAGATTTCGATACGCGACCTGGCGACGATGATTGCCCGCGCAACAGGCTTCGACGGCAAGTTCGTTTTCGATGCCAGCAAACCCGACGGGCAACCCCGGCGCCTGCTGGATACGACACGCGCTCGGCGCGAGTTTGGCTTTCGCGCCACGACGTCGCTTGCCGACGGGATACAGCGCACGGCGGACTGGTATCAAGCCAATTTCGATGAATCCTGATCTACTTTGCGTAGTATTGGTCGCGGCGCGCAACCCTCTGAACATCGGCGCGGCGGCGCGCGCCATGAGCAATTTCGGCTTTTCACGCCTGCGCGTCGTGAATCCCTACTCGGTGGCATTTCGACAGGCAAAGTCTGCGGTAGGCGCGTCGGCGGTACTGGCGGATGCCGAGGAGTTCACTAGCGTAGCAGAGGCCGTTGCCGACTGCAATCTTGTGGTCGGGACCACTGCGCTGCGTAAACGCGAACCCAACCATCCTCTGCGACGGCTTGATCGAGGCGCATTGCTTATCCGGAAGCAACTTGTCGCGGGCCGGGTGGCCCTTTTGTTCGGCTCGGAGAAGTTTGGTCTTTCAAATCAGGACTTGAGCCATTGCCAATGGCTGCTGCATATTCCCACTCGGGAAGAACACCTGTCGATGAACCTGGGGCAGTCGGTTGCGGTCTGCCTCTATGAGTTGAGGCGTGGCGTCCCACTCAAGAACGCGAAGCCTGCTGCGCGCGCGAATGGAACCGCGCACACGAGGCCCGCCAATTCCGAGATGCTGGAGAGGATTACCGATGTGCTTTTGGCGGCGCTGCGGGAAAGTGGATATGTGAAGCCGGGACTCACAGATTCACCGCAGGAGAAAGCGCGGCGTCTTGTGCGGAGACTTGATTTGACTGCCGGCGACGCCGCCGTCTGGATGGGAATGTTGCGCCAGATATTGTGGAGCATGGAACATCCGAAGGGGCATTAGACTATGCCGGAAGGCCGATAGAACATGAAACTCGCAGATGCACAACTGTTCCGCCAACAAGCCTATGTAGACGGTCAATGGATCGACGCCGACGATCGGTCGACCTTTCCAGTGGCCAATCCCGCCGATGGTGCAGTACTGGGGCAGGTGCCCAATGTGGGGGCCAATGAGACGCGCCGGGCCATCGACGCCGCCGAAGCCGCATGGCCTGCATGGCGTAGCCGCACTGCAAAAGACCGGGCGACCATCCTGCGCCGCTGGTTCGAGCTCATCCTGGCCAATCAGGAAGACCTGGCGCACCTGCTGACGTGCGAGCAGGGGAAGCCGCTGGCCGAGGCGCGCGGCGAGGTGGTCTATGGCGCTGCTTTTGTGGAATGGTTCGCCGAGGAGGCGAAGCGAACCTATGGCGATTCCATCCCGCAGCCGCAGGCGGATCGGCGGCTCCTGGTAGTCAGGCAGCCCGTTGGCGTGTGCGCATTGGTTACTCCATGGAATTTTCCGATCGCCATGATTACCCGCAAGGTGGCGCCAGCGCTGGCCGCCGGCTGCGTCGTGGTGCTCAAACCTGCGGAGCAAACGCCGTTCTCAGCCCTGGCGCTGGCGGAGTTGTCGCAGCGCGCCGACGTGCCAGCCGGAGTATTCAACGTGGTGACCGGCAATCCACCCAATGCCATCGGCGGCGAACTCACAGGCAGCCCAAAGGTGCGAAAGATCTCATTCACCGGTTCAACCCAGGTCGGACGGCTCTTGATGGCTCAATCCGCGCCTACCGTCAAGAGACTATCACTGGAGTTGGGCGGCAACGCACCGTTCATCGTGTTCGACGATGCCGACATCAGCGCTGCCGTTGACGGGGCTATCGCCTCCAAGTACCGAAATAGCGGCCAGACGTGTGTCTGCGCGAACCGCATTCTGGTTCAGGACAGAGTGTATGACGGCTTTGCCGCGCAACTGGCGGAAAAGGTCAGCCGCCTCAAAGTCGGCAATGGCCTGGAGGCAGGCGTCCTTCAGGGGCCCTTGATTGACGCCGATGCCCTGGCTAAGGTCGAGGACCATATCGCCGATGCGCTGGCGAAAGGCGCGCGCATCGTGACGGGCGGCAAGCGGCATGCCCTTGGCGGCACCTTTTTCGAACCCACGGTTTTGGCAGACGCGGGGCCGGAAATGAAACTCGCTCGCGAAGAGACTTTCGGCCCGGTGGCGCCTTTGTTCCGCTTTTCTACCGAGGAGCAGGCAGTCCGGATGGCAAACGATACCGAGTTCGGGCTCGCCGCTTATTTCTACAGTCGCGACATTGGCCGCGTATGGAGGGTGGCGGAGGCGCTTGAATACGGAATGGTAGGCATTAACACGGGCATAATTTCCACAGAAGTGGCGCCCTTCGGTGGCATGAAGCAGTCTGGCATTGGGAGAGAAGGCTCCAAGTATGGAATTGAGGAGTACTTGGAGACCAAGTATCTATGCGTGAGCGGAATCACTTAAGGAAGTTCTCGCCCTCTGTTCTTCGTCCCGCGGCGATCGGCGACGGGTAACGCCGCTCCTTCACATTTCTTCCGCCTGCCACAACTCTCGGAGGCCTTTCGCCCGGGATGGATGACGCAATTTGCGCAAAGCCTTGGCCTCAATCTGGCGGATGCGTTCGCGAGTGACCTGAAAATTCTGGCCCACTTCTTCCAGTGTATGGTCTGAGCCATCGTCGAGTCCAAAGCGCATTTTGATGATGCGTTCCTCGCGCGGACTTAGAGTTCGCAGTATGCGAGCGGTCTGCTCCTTAAGGTCAACATCGATCATGGCATCGGAGGGAGAAACTCCGGTTTTGTCCGGAATGAGGTCGCTCAAGTGGGCATCCTCTTCCGTGCCAATGGGAGCCTCCAGCGAGATGGGTTGCTGTGCGACTTTCAAGACCTTGCGAACTCTTGCTACCGGAATGTCCAACCGCCGCGCAGTTTCTTCGGAGGTCGGCTCCCGGCCCAGTTCCTGAACCAGCTGCCGCGACACGCGGATCAGCTTGTTGATGATCTCTATCATGTGCACAGGAACGCGGATGGTCCGCGCCTGATCGGAAATGGCGCGGGTGACGGCCTGCCGGATCCACCAGGTTGCGTAGGTGGAAAACTTATAGCCGCGTCGATACTCGAACTTTTCCACCGCCTTCATCAGGCCGATATTGCCTTCCTGGATCAAATCCAGAAAGTGCATCCCCCTATTGGTGTATTTCTTGGCCACCGATACAACTAGACGGAGATTCGCTTCGACCAGTTCGGTCTTTGCGCACTCGGCGCCCAATTTGCCGCGAACGATTTGCCGCTGGGTATGACGCAGTTCAGAAAAAGTGACGCCCGCCTCCGCCTCCAGTTGCTTCAGGCTTGCGCGGCAGGCGCGCTGCTGGCGGCGGTATTCCGCAAGCGTACTCTCGCTCTGTGCGGCACGGCACTTCTTTTCCAAATGACGAAGCTGGCCATCCAGCGAACGCATGGCGTCAGCAGCGGCAATCACCTTCGCGATAAGGCGTTTGCGCTCCGCCTGGGCGAAGTTGATCGCTCGAATCATGCGCGATACCTCCACCTTGGCCCGGCCCAAACGCCAGCGGGCGCGATGATGCTGCTTCGCGTGTTTTTTGGGATCAATTCCTGCCAGCTTTTCTTCCAGCATTTGCACGCGCTTGCAGTGTTTTGCCATCTCGTCGACCTGGCGAATGGTGGCATCCGGAGATGCGGCGGTGAAGTCACCCGTGGCTGCATCTTCATCGTAGGCGACAACGTACTTGGCGAGGGGAGCACCAGACTTCAGATCTGCGCCTGCAGCTATAACCTCTCGAACCACGATCGGGCAGCGCGAGATGGCTTTAAGAACCTGGAGATTGCCGCGTTCGAAGCGCTTGGCAATATCAATCTCGCCCTGGCGGTTCAACAGGGGAACCGTGCCAATTTCGCGCAGGTACCTCCGCACTGGATCGTTGGTTGTGTCCGGTCCGGCGGCAACCGGAACGAACTCGGCCTCGGCGCCAGAATCGAGCTCGAGGTGCAAGCGACGCCCGCGCTGCGATGGCAATTCGTCATCGTGCGAATCCTCGGCACCATCATGATCGGCCAGAGCCAAAAAGTCTTCGACTTCATCCTCGGCGACAACTTCCGATGTCAAGGGTCCCAAAGCCAGGCTGGTGGCGAATCCTTCGTCGCCAGCGCTTTCAATTGAAATCAATTTCTGCAAACCGCACACTTCCTTTTAATATCAACTAACAACTGCATTTCGCCGAAGCGCGCAAGAAATTGCTTTGTTGATAATGGGCTATGGTCGTGCTTTCGGGTGCCTTTTCAGGTCGCTCTCATCCCATGTTTCCGTCAATTCTCCCGATTCGCTTGAGAGCATCAAAAGCGATCAGTTGTCCTAACATGCGACACTGGCTTGGAGTCACATGGCAAGGGCATATTAGGACCTA
>JBEKOS010000040.1:0-14735 GCA_049521535.1 Terriglobales bacterium
ATAGCGTCCACAGACCCGCAATCCCGCACTCTGGCCCATCCTCCAGCCCAAAATCGAGCAATGAGCCACGGATATCGAGAAACGCCCTATCTAGCGAAGTCCGCTGATCTCTACTGGAACCCCGGATTTTTGCGGGCTCGACAGGGGAACAATTCCATCCTGCCGGGCATCGGGGATCTGCACGGAAACAATGCTCTCGCGATAGTGATTCAGCCCATGTTGAGCCGATTCCACTGCTTTATCAAAATCTGCCTGCGCCGGAAACGCGGTCTCGAGATATAAATAGTCGTCAAAATCCTCAGAGAGCCGAACGCCTACATACGCATGTCCGGGCGCCAGTAAGACTTGCGATTGCAGGCCTATGTTTTCGAAAAGCGACGCGTAAAGCACTGCCCCGTCAATATAGCTGGCAGAGAGATTTTGCAGAGAGTCGTGGGGAAGTTGTACATGCTCCGGCAGGTTGCCAATGAGGGTTGAGGCAGACCGAGGATTCTTCGCGGGGTTGAGCCCCGCCTGCTGCAAAGCGCGGTAAATCGCCTGTACCTGCACAATCGTGGAGCGGGCCTGGCTGGCGGTGTTCTTATCGCTTTCATAGCCGGGAAGCTTACCTCCCGGAACCAAAACCCGGGCGCGTACCAGCAGGGCTTCCACCTGGCTGTCATGCGGCGTGACCCAGGAGGCCAGAAAACGGGCAAAGCTGGAATCGTGGCCCCAATACATGTCCTCGATGGAATGGATGCGCAGTGCCGCCGAATGAGTGAATTCTGTACGACCGGCGCCATCGGTGGCTGTAATAACGATGGTCGCCTTTTCCATGTTCCGGTTGGCCAGGGCGTGAGGCTGCAAAGTGGGAGCAAAACGGTACTGCTCCACCTTCCCGGCAGCGACGTCGGCCATCTGAATTTCCTGATCGCTCCAGCCCGGAATCTCCACTGCTATTCGCCGGCAAAGAGGCGCCGATGAGGGATTTTGCACAGTTACCGTGACGACACCCCATTCGCGATACCCCGGGGTGAGCGTGGAGGCATAATTGGCCAGAACCGGAAAGATGTCGGACTCGGCATCCACCGTAAAGGACGCTTGAGGCCTCAAAGGACTGGACTTAAGACCAGTATCCGAGCCAGTACGCGTGTTCATAGAGGCGACTGCAGGCAAAACTGTGCCAGGCAGCAGGGTAAAGGTCAAGGCCAGGAGGCCAACGATTGCAGTGATGCGAATTGAAGTGCTCGTCACACACTCAGACTAGCCCAATCGTAACCGGTGACAATTGGACAGATACCTTAGTAATGCACTAGGGAACATTCCCTTTAGTAACCTGAGCAGTAGGCGTGAATACTGCATCTAAGCGACTGCTGATTCGTTTTTTCTTCTCCATGAGCAGCGACTTTGGGCCTTAAGGTCGCACAACGCGTGCCGGCCTGCAGCCGGTCTGCGATTCAGTCGAAGCGATCCAATACCTCAGCTTTTGGTGGTTCGTTGCGCCCGCGAGCGTCCGGCGGCAGGAATGAGGCGGCGAATCGCGCCTACGAGTTCCGGCGCCAGGATTCTTAGCTCGTCGCTATGATCGAGGGAAAGCTTGTTTAGGATTTTTTCTCCCTTTGCGGTCAGGCCAAGCATCACCATCCTCCGGTCAACCCCCGCTTGCTGGCGACGCACGAGCCCGCGTTTCACCAGCCGGTCGACGAGTTCGACGGTGCTGTGATGCTGGATTTGGAGCCGTCGGGCAAGCTCGCCCACGGTGGCGACGGAATCCTCGGGCAGTCCCTTTATGGCCAGCAGCAGTTGATGTTGCTGCGGTTCCAGGCCGGCGGCGCGCGCGCCGTTTTCGCTAAAACGCAGGTAATTGCGAATAAGAAAGCGGATCTCGGCGAGCGCCTGGTACTCGTTTAACTTGATCTTGCTCCGGGTCTTCATGTTCATCTCTTGCGGTGATCTTTCAAATACATCGTTCTACGATTATTCAAGAATTAGATGATCGGCCGGCAGGCTAAGTTTCCCTATTTGCGGCAGCACAGCCGATAAATTTGTTAAGGTGGAGGGTCGTGGTTGTTGGTTGCGTTCCGGTGGCCGTTGCTTGCCAACGGATAACGGCCACCCAAGCTCGAACGAGGAGGTTTCCGGCGTGATTGCACGTTATACCCGCCCTGAGATGGGGCGCATCTGGAGCGATGAAAACAAGTTCCGCATGTGGCTGGAGGTCGAACTGGCTGCCACCGATACCCTGGCGGAAGCGGGGTTGGTCCCCAGGAAGGCTGCCCTAGAAATCCGCCGGAAGGCGGATTTCAGCGTGGAAAACATCCTGGCCATCGAGGCTGAGGTTAAGCACGATGTCATTGCCTTCACTACTGAGGTGGCCTCCCGGATTGGCCCGGCCTCCCGCTGGCTGCACTACGGCCTCACCTCGAATGACGTGGTGGATACCGCTCAGGCACTGCAGATTCGCGCGGCATCGGCGCTGATCCTGCAGGACCTGGAGAAACTGCGGGAGGTCCTGCGCCGGCGCGCGCTGGCTTTCAAGGACACCGTCATGATCGGCCGCACCCACGGCGTTCATGCCGAGCCAATCACGTTCGGGCTGAAGCTGGCAAACTGGTACTCGGAAATAGGACGCAACATCGTCCGCTTCCAAAGCGCCACCGAGGATCTGCGGGTGGGTAAGCTTTCGGGAGCGGTCGGGACATTCGCGCACCTGGATCCGGAGATGGAAGAGCGGATCTGCGAGCGGCTGGGCCTGCGAGCCGCTGCGATCAGTTCGCAGGTAATCCAGCGCGACCGCCATGCGGCTTACCTCTGTACGCTCGCGGTTATCGCCTCTACGCTCGACAAAATTGCGACCGAGGTTCGTCACCTGCAACGCACCGAGGTGAGAGAGGCGGAAGAGTATTTCAGCGAAGGCCAAAAGGGTTCTTCGGCGATGCCCCACAAGCGCAATCCGGTGACCTGCGAGCAGATCAGCGGTTTGGCGCGCGTGGTGCGCGCCAATGCGCAAGCAGCTCTGGAAAATGTGGCGCTGTGGCACGAACGTGACATATCGCATTCGTCGGTGGAGCGGGTCATCCTGCCGGATTCCACGATTCTTGCCGATTACTTGCTGAACAAGACAACGAACCTCCTGGAGAAGCTGCTGGTATATCCGGAGCGCATGCAAGCCAATCTCGACAGCACCGGAGGGCTGGTCTTTAGCGGCCAGCTATTGCTCGATTTGGTCGAAGAGGGAGTGTTGCGCGAAGACGCTTACCGCTGGGTACAACGCAACGCCATGCGTGCGTGGAAGGAGGGACTGAACTTCCGCGAGCTGGTGCTGAGCGATCCCGATATCACTGGCAGCGTGCCTCGCACGAAGATTGAGCGGGCCTTCGAGCTCCGACGCCAATTGCGGAATGTGGACAAGATTTTTGGGCGGGTGTTTGGAAGAGGAATTCAGCACAATGCACGCAGAGGACACGGACGGACGAACCGCCGAGAAACTCATTAAGCGCCAGAATTGGAGGAGTTGCTCATATTTCACGGTCTTTGGCGGACATTACAGCCGATTGATTAGCGAGGCCACATATCCCGCTCCAAATCCATTGTCGATATTCACCACGCTAACATTGGACGCGCACGAATTCAGCATCCCCAGCAAAGCGGCCAGACCCTCGAACGACGAACCGTATCCGACACTCGTCGGCACAGCAATTACCGGTACGCCTACCAGACCACCAACCACGCTGGGAAGCGCGCCTTCCATGCCGGCGCAAACAATCAGCACCCGCGCGCTGCTGAGCAGTTTGCGATTCGCCAGCAACCGGTGGATGCCGGCCACGCCCACGTCATAAATGTGCTGAACCGCGTTTCCCATGATTTCCGCAGTGACCACCGCCTCTTCCGCCACGGGGATGTCGCTGGTTCCTGCGGATATCACGACAACCGGGCCTTTTCCATACTTCTTGCGGTCCTTTCGTAAGACGATAGCGCGGGCCAGTTCCCGGTATTCCGCTTTTGGAACCGAAGTTACAACCGCCGAGAAATGTTCCTGGGTCGCCCGCGTGGCCAGCACACTTCCGCCATGCTCCGCCAGACGGGCGAAGATGGCGGAGAACTGTCGCGGCGTCTTGCCTTGTCCGAGGATCACCTCTGGAATACCGGTGCGAAGCGCGCGATGATGGTCCACCTTGGCAAACCCGAGATCCTCGAATGGCAAATGGCGCAGCCGGGCAACAGCTTCGTCCGGGGTGACGCGCCGATCGCGTACATCAGCCAAGAGTTTGCGCAGCCGTTCAGGGTTCATGGGAAGCCAGTTCGAAGAATACAGCAGGATGAAGTTAGAAGTCAGAAGCGAGAAGCCGGAAGAGCCCCTGTGATTTAGCGATTGGCAATCTGTGACTTAAGTTAAAGAACAAGCCGTCTTTCGCCAGTTTTTCTAACTGGTGCTTCCACCTCGGGTCTTCTGACTCCTGACTTCTGTCTTCTCACTACTTTTTTCTCGAATGAACCATTTCTAGCAATTGACTGCCAGCCTTTCGATAATTTAATTTTTGCTTACACCGGAAAGGAGGTGGTCCAGTGACAATAAATGATGACTGTAGACCTGGTGAGGTGGCTGAGGCTTAGGGCGCACCGCTCTAGCTCGCAACTTCCGTAGTTTGGAAGGTTGGCGAGGCCTCACCGGAGACCGCCTCCTTGGAACAACAAGGGTGAAAAGTTTCCGATAGAGTGAGTGACCGCCACAGGCCAATCCCAACAGACTACCGACGGCCCGCAACTCCTATGACGGGGGAGGCGGGCCGTTTTTATGTCAGGAGCAGCAAGCGGTTAGCAACAAGCAATCAGCCAACAAACCCCCAGCCTGTTGTTATCTCGAATGTTCCTTGCTGCTTACCGACATTTGCTAGTTGCCTTGCAGCGCCTTGCGTAACAATCCTTCAGTGGCCTTCGTCATCTGTAGCGAAGGCAACTCGGACAATGACACCCAGCGGACCTCACTGACGTCACTGGCGGCCTGCAACTTTCCATCCAGCAAGCGGCAACGAAAGTCCACCAATGCGAAGTGATAGAGAATCCGATCACCTGTGTCCCGAAAGATACTGTCGAATACATCCAGAAGCTCGCAAGCCTCGACGATCAGACCTGTCTCTTCGAATACTTCGCGGGCAGTAGCCTGGCGCAGGGTCTCGCCCACCTCCACGGCACCGCCGGGAACCGACCATTCGCCTCTTAGCGGCTCAGCGGCCCGCTTTACCACCAGCGCACGGCCGTCGTTGATCACTACGCCGCCCACGCCGACAATCGGCCGGTCTGGATAATCACGTTTCATTCGTCGTCTCGCAGATTGCAATTTGTAAGTCTTGCGGGCGACCACGACAACACCTACCTCGCAAACTGTTTTCGAATTACAAATCACCAATTGCAAACTACCTGCAGACTACCAATGTTTTCAGACTCCCTTCGTCAACGGGTCCCAGACGAACTTGTGGATTTGCAGTCCCAGTCGTACCGGGAGAGCATCCTGCAGGATCCATTCGGCGAGTATCCGCGGATCAAGGAGACATTGCGACGCGTCACGGGTACCGGTGGCAGTCTTGAGAAATGCCGGTGACAAAATCACTGCAGCCACACGGTTTTCGGGATGATAGCTGCGAATGAAGTCGCGCGCAAAATCATAATCGCCGCGATCGGCGAGCACAAACTTGAGCTCATCCTGCCGCGTGAGCAATTCAAGGTTTTCCATCAGGAACGTGCCGCTTTCAGCCGAAGCAGGGCACTTTACGTCTACGATCTTCACCACCTTGCCCGGCACGCCAGTCAATGGCCGCTCGCCGCTGGTCTCCAGCAAAATGGTGTATCCGTTATCGAGCAGCCTCTCCATCAGCGGCACAACCTCGCGCTCCTGCAGCATCGGCTCGCCACCGGTAATCTCCACCAACCTGCCGGTTGGCACGGTGGAGACGCCGGACGGCGGCGAGAGGCGCTGAACCTCGGCCACAACCTCGTCGAGCGACATGCGGCGTCCCCCGGTGAACGTGTACTCGCTGTCGCACCAGGAGCAGCGCAGGTTGCATCCTGTGAGCCGCACAAAGACGCAAGGCCAGCCAGTGTACGAGGATTCTCCCTGAATGGACCGATAGATTTCGGTGATTTGCATGAAAGCAGTCGTCAGTCCCCAGTCGTCAGTCGTCAGCCAACAGTGATGGTTTTTCTTGCCGGCAACTGACGACGTATAGCTGACAACTGGTTCACTCAAAGTATGTAGCAGTGGTAGTGTCGGTTTCCCACAGCCTGACTTGCTTGATGCCCACGCGGCCGTCCGTGGCGGCGTGCAAAGTCCGGCGGATCTCGCGGTAGAAGTACCTTGCCATGTTCTCTGCCGAGGGATTCTCCTCGCGGAAAGGCTCAAGATCATTCAAATACTGGTGATCAAAGCGGTCCACCACTTCATTCATGAGCAGCTTCAGATCCTTGAAGTCATAGAGCAAGCCGATATTGTCCAGCGTCTCGCCGGTGAGCGTAACCTGAACGCGGTAGTTGTGACCGTGCGGATTTTCGCACTTTCCGCGGTATCCGCGCAGCGCGTGGCCCGCGGCAAACGTGTCTTCTACAGTGACTTCGAACATACGATTCAATTGTAATTTGTAATTGGTAGTTTGTAATTGACACGAGCAAGAGGATCACGCAACGTGCTGCTGCTTCTGAAATCACCAATTACAAATTGCAAATTACCCATACTCCCTCACTCGTGTCGCAGGCTTTCCACCGGGTCCAGGTTGGCGGCACGGGCTGCAGGCACGGTGCCGAAAACCACTCCCACCAGCGAGGACACAAGCAAGGCCACGAAGACCGACAAGCCGGAAATGGGGACTTGAGTGTGCGTAAACTCGCGCACCGCCACCGGCAAAGCCAGGCCGATCAGGATACCCACGCTTCCGCCGATCAGCGAAATGAATACGGCTTCCGCGAGAAATTGATAGCGGATTTCCCGCTTGGTCGCGCCCATGGCCTTGCGTATCCCTATCTCGCGGATGCGCGAACTCACCGTTGCAAGCATGATATTCATAATGCCCACGCCGCTGACCAGCAGCGTCACCGCCGCGATCAGAAGGAGCACGCCCGTCAGGGCGTCTGCCGTCTTGTTGGCGACGCCCAGCAGTTCGGTAAGGTTTTCCACGTCATATTCCGACTCCGCGCGGTGCCGGGACTGCAATACGTGCTTGATTTCGGCGGTCGCTCGTGGCACCTCGGCAGGGTCGGCGACCGAAAAGAAAAGTTGCCTGACGTTGTCGCCAGCCCTAAGGTAGCGGCTGGCGGAGTAGGGGATCAGAATCGTATCTTCCGCAATTTCCGAGAGGCCAAAGGTCTCCACACGTTCCTTGAAAGTACCGATCACGATAAACGGCAATCCGCTCAGTTTGATGGTGTGGCCGACAACCCCGCCGGGCGACCCCGCGAGACCGATAGCAACCTTGTCAGTAACGACCGCCACTTTGTTGCGGGCGAGTTCGTCGTCACTGTCGAAATAGCGCCCCGCAAGGATATCGAGATTGTGGATCTGGGGGTATTCGGTTGAAACGCCCAGAATGAGAGCGTCGCGCACTTTGCCACCGGGCATAGGGATGCGATCGTGGAATTCCGCCATAGGCGAAGCGGCACGAATACCCGGCACCTGCTGCCGCACGGCCTCCAGGTCGCCAATGGTGAGGTAATCCGCCTTGGTAACATTGACCACGGCGCTGCCTCCCACTTCATATTCCGCATAGATCATGTTGGCGCCGATGCCCTGAATCAGGCTCAGGATGTACTGCTTGCCGGAAAGCCCGATGGTCACTACCAGGATGAGGGAAGCAGTCCCAATCACCATACCCAGCGCCGTCAGCGCAAAGCGGACTCTATTGGCGCAGAAGGTGTCCCAGGCGAAGTTCCAGATGTCGCCGAATACCAACTCCGGTTTTTGCGGTTGCGGCGGCGCCGCGGCCTGCGTGGCCATAATCCGATGCTAGCGGGAAGCGCCTGTCTGGGCAATGTAGAATTGCTTTCGGCTCTTGGAGGTGACTCTTGGTTCGACTGCCATACCTGCACTCATTCCTGCTCAGTCTGCTCATTTTGTGCGCCGGGACGGTCACCGTGGCGCAACAGTTTGGCCCGGAGATGTACAGCCAACTCCATTGGCGAATGATCGGACCATTTCGCGGAGGTCGCACGCGGGCGGCATGCGGCGTCGGCGGCCAGCAAAATGTCTTCTATGTCGGTGCGGTAAATGGCGGTGTTTGGAAGAGTAATGATTACGGCCGTACCTGGAATCCAATTTTTGACGATCAGCCAACTGGCTCCATCGGCGCCATCGCCGTCGCACCTTCTGACCCGAATGTGATCTACGTCGGTAGCGGCGAGGGGTTGCACCGACCTGATCTCTCCACGGGTGATGGCGTCTATAAGTCGACGGACGCGGGAAAGACCTGGACTCATTTAGGCCTTCGCGAGGGGCAGCAGATTCCCTGGATCGCGGTAGATCCCCACGACCCTAATCGTCTTTTTGTCGCGGTGCTCGGCCATCCCTACGGACCGAACGAAGAACGCGGCATTTACCGCTCCGCCAATGGCGGCAGGAGCTTCGAGCGCGTGCTCTACAAAGATGAAAATACCGGCGGGTCTTATGTCGAAATTGACCCGGTGAACCCCGAGATCGTCTTCGCCGGATTATGGGAGGCACGCGAGGGCCCATGGGAAAACTCCGAGTGGTCCGGAAACGGCGGCGGCCTCTTCAAATCCACCGACGGAGGCACATCCTGGCGGCAGATTACGAAGGGACTTCCGTCCGTCGTGCAGGTAAACGCAGCCATCGCCGCCAGTGAACCCAGCCGCATGTATGCATCAGTCGCGCACGATAATACTCAGACGATCTACCGGTCCGACGATGCCGGCGAAAGCTGGTCGGGAATCACCAAGGACCCGCGCCCGGCCACCCGCGTTGGCGGCGGCGGCGAACTACCGGTGCTGAAAGTCGATCCTAAGAATCCGGACGTGCTCTACAGCGCCAGCATTGTGACCTGGAAGTCCGCGGACGGAGGAAAGACGTGGACGGGTATTCGCGGTGCACCCGGCGGCGATGACTACCAGAACATCTGGATCAATCCCGATCATCCCGAGATCATCCTGCTGGTTTCGGACCAGGGCGCGATCATCACAGTGAACAACGGTGAGACTTGGAGTTCGTGGTACAACCAGCCCACGGCCCAGATCTACCATGTGGGGACCGACAATGCTTTCCCGTATCGCGTCTGCGGCGGACAGCAGGAGAGCGGTTCGGTTTGCATCTCCAGCCGCGGCAATGACGGCGAAATCACCATGCGCGACTGGCATCCGGTGGCTGCGGAAGAATACGGTTACGTGACGCCGGACCCGCTTGATCCTGACATCATCTACGGCGGCAAACTCACCCGCTATGACCGTCGCACCGGGCAGGCGCAGGACATTATGCCGGAACCGATTCCGGGCAAGGATTTTCGCGTGGTGCGGACTGAGCCTATCGTTTTTTCGCCACAAGACCCGCATGTTATGTACTTCGCCTCCAACACGCTGTGGAAGACCAGCGATCGCGGCTACCATTGGCAGCAGATCAGTCCCGACCTGACGCGTGAAAAATGGGAAACGCCCATGAGTGTGGGCAAGTACCGTCCGGAAAAGTCAGCGGTCTCGACGCAGCGCGGGGTTATCTATGCTGTAGCGCCCTCGACACTAAAAGAGGGCGTAATCTGGGCCGGTACCGACGATGGGCTCATTCACCTGACCACTGACGGCGGCGCACACTGGACGAATGTGACTCCCCCTCAGCTTGTTCCGTGGGCAAAAGTATCGATCATGGAAGCCGGCCATTTTGACATTCAAACCGCGTACGCAGCGATCAATCCACTGCGTCTTGATGTCCTTCACCCACTAATCCTGAGAACTCGTGATGGCGGCAAGACCTGGGATGAAATTCGCAATGGCATTCCCGATGGGGAAGACGTAAACGTGGTTCGCGAGGATCCGGAACGGCGCGGCCTGCTTTTCGCCGGAACCGAACTCCAGGTTTACGTGTCCTTTGACGATGGTGACCATTGGCAATCACTGCGGCAGAATATGCCTGCAACTTCAGTACGCGATGTCGTGGTTAAGGGAGATGACCTGATCGCAGGAACTCACGGACGCGGGTTCTGGATTATGGATGACATCACGGCGCTAAGGCAACTGAATGCGGACACCAGTGCTGGCGCCGCAGTCATGTTTGTTCCGGAAACAGCACTTCGGGTGCGCTGGGATACGAACCCTGATACTCCCTTACCACCTGACGAGCCAGCCGCTGAGAATCCGCCCGACGGCGCAATCTTCGACTACTTTCTCACGGGTGCGCCAAGCGGACCGGTGGCTCTCGAGATTCTCGACCACGACGACAAACTCGTTCGCCGCTTTTCCAGTGCGGATCCGGCGCCCCAGATTGATCCGCTGCTGGAGATTCCAACCTATTGGCTGCGGCCAGCGGTGGCGCTTTCCTCTGCGGCCGGAATACACCGTTTCGTTTGGGACTTGCATTATCCGCCGGTGCCGGGAACAAAGCTTGACTACCCAATCAGTGCGATTCCATACAATACCGCGCCATCGCCAACTTCTCCATGGGTCATGCCGGGACGTTATACGGTTCGTCTCTCAGTAGACGGCACAAGCTACACTCAGCCGCTCACCGTCAGGATGGACCCGCGCGTGAAAACCTCCGAGCCTGATCTGCAGCAGCAATTCGCGGTATCCAAGCAGATGTATGACGATCTACTTCTGTCTTCGGCCGCGCTTGACGAGGTGAACGCGCTTCGCCAAAAGCTGCACTCATTGCTGGACGAAAACGGCAAGCGCACGCCTCCAATGGTCGCTGAATTCGAAGAAAAGCTCGACGAGCTTGCCGGCGTCGAGTCCCGCAGGAGGCGCCGAACTCCCGGCAACGACGAGGAAACTCTGAATCACCTTCGTGGATCCCTGCGCGGGCTGCTCGATTTGGTTCAAGGCGCCGATGTGGCGCCGACCAGCCAGGCCGTCACCGCGGCAGACAAAACGCATCAGGCGGTTGGACCGCTGCTGGCGCAATGGAAGGAGTTGCGGCAGCACGATCTTCCAGCCTTAAATGAACAGTTGCGCAAAGCGAAGCTGCCGGGGATCTCGCCGTAGGTCACCGCGGATAAACACTGATAGAAACAGGTCCTTACGTACTGCGATCAACATAAGCGCGGCGCACAGGATGACATTAGTGGTTCCATGTGATCAGCATTTGCGCGTATTGATCTGCGGCCACAGCTATTGACTGTAAACTGTGAACTGACGACTCTATGCGGGTTCTCCTGGCCAAATCTCGCCTTTACTTTGCTTCTCTGACCGTTGCAGCCTTTGCCTTCCGCTTTTTCTTTTACTTCAAGTACCCCGCCTACGTTGGCGACTCGCTGTTCTACGGAGAACTTGCCAGGAACTGGCTGCGGCACGGCATTTATGGCGTGACCGACGGCCCCAATGTGCAGCCGTCCCTGGTCCGACTCCCGGGATATCCGGCATTCATGGCCGCAATCTGGTCCGTTGCAGGCGTGGAGCACTATCACGCTCTGCTATTGGTGCAGATATTTTTCTCGGTGGCCACCTGTTTCCTAATGGCCGATCTGGCGCTGCACTCCTTGCGCTCAGAACGCGGCGCCAAGATTGCATTTCTGTTGACGGCTCTGTGTCCCTTTCTGGCTAACTACGCCGCCGTGGCACTCACAGAAACCCTGGCAATCTTCTTTACGGTCCTGGCATTTGATCTGGCAGCCATGGCGACAAGCTCAGGGCGCTGGTCGCTATGGGCCGGGTCTGGCCTGGCCATTTGTGCGGGCATTTATCTGCGTCCCGATGATGGAATCGTTCTGCCTGTCCTGGGTACGTTTCTTATGGTCCAGTTGTACAAGGGGCCATCTCGGCGGGAACGAGTGCGCAATTTCTGGGCGGCGGTCATCTTGTCCTCGGCAGCCTTAGGACCACTGATTCCCTGGACGGTACGCAACTGGCATGAATTTCATGTCTTTCAGCCGCTGGCGCCGTTTGCGGCAAATGATCCGGGTGAGTTCGTCGCCGCAGGTTTTGGGAGATGGGTCGAGACTTGGGTGGCCGACTACACCTCAGTCGCTGAAATAGAGTTTGTGGAAGGCGATGGCCTTTTTGACATCACGAAATTGCCCTCTCGCGCCTTCGATACCCCTGACGAGCGCGAACGGACCGCCGCCTTGTTCGACGAATACAACAAGGTAACCACAGTGACACCCGAGCTTGACCGGCAGTTCGGCCAGTTGGCCGATGAACGTATTCAGCGTCATCCGTGGCGTTACCACCTGGTTCTTCCTGCGGCACGCATCACAGATATGTGGCTGCGACCGCGAACCGAAATGATCGGCGTGGATGACCGCTGGTGGGAATTCGATGACCGGCGTGATTCAGCCATTTCCATCATCATGGGCCTGATCAACCTCTTCTATGTAACGGCGGCGGCTGTAGCGGTTTTCCTGCCTTTGTGGCGCCGGCCAAATCCTGAACCAGATTGGCGTTGCTGGTGGGTGCTGTTGTCATTCGCATTGGTCAGGTCGCTCTTTTTATCGACGATTGGCAACCCTGAACCTCGTTATACGCTGGAGATGTACCCTGTGGTCATCATCCTGGCAGCAATGGCGTTCAGCAGTTGGAAAATCGAAGAAGCCCGGGCAGGATAGCCAACGATTTGCACCGGGTTCTGCGATCCAAACAGAAAACCGATTCTTTTGTGTCCGATCGGTAAGGACCCGTGGAAGGCTGCGGCCAAGCCCTTCCTAGATTGAGCTGCGTAAAGGCGAATCGCTCATGCGGAAGTTGGTGCGGAAGTGGTGTGACAATAACTCAATAGCCGACCGATTGGCGGGCAAATCGGACTTCGTCAAATACTCGATGGCCTTCACCAACACCCGCTGACCCTCGACATAGCGGGGATCAGGCACTCCCTTGCGCTTTCGCGGCCTGAAATCGGGACGCACCGGGATGGTCAGTAATTTGCCCATGAAAAAATACGAAGACCCGCAAAACCAGTCAACGACATTGAAAAATCTACGGCAAGCTACCTCTGCAATTGTCCCAACCAGTATATGCACACCGCGACGCTTTAATCCACCTACATTTTTGGTGGATTTACATACTGGGTTTTGCCGTTGACCCTGCCCTTGAGGGAAAAAACGCCGTCCGGTACCTTTGCGGCGTTGATTTGAATGTTGTTATAGACCACCAGACGGAAATTGCCGGAGGCGGGCTCAAGGAATTTCTGCTGCACCGAGACGCCGCGCGCAGGATCGATCCATAAGAGAATTCGGTCGAACATGCCGCGCACGCGATCGGACTGGGGCGTCAACTCCAGCTTGCCGGTTTCAATGCCGTTGATCTTCTCCGACCCGCCGAATTTCACCTCAAATTGATGAAGGAGGTCATGTCCCCGTCCCCCAAAGCCGAGAACCATGAAGCTTTGCAGAGCTTCCTGATTGGCGCCGGGATCATAGGTGGTTACCTGGTTAATGGAAGGCTGAAACACCTGCGCCTTTCCCCCCGAATAAAGCAGGTACTTCTTCTGATCGGGAGGTTCGTGCACATCGGCTGCCATCTCCATCTTGCCGCCGGATTTGCGGATATACATGACACCTTTCTGCTCGGTAGTGTCTTTTACAACGGACTCGTATTGATCCCAAACAAAGTCGGTTTGCGCGACATGAAAGCTCGCTGCAGCACAATCCATCGAATCGAGCACGGCTTCGAGGTTTTGCGCACTTTTCGCGGTGCAAGCGGCGTCGAGCGAAGGAGGGGCGGCCGAGCTTACAGGCGCGCAGCACGGACTTAGAGCAAAAACAAGGCCTACTATGAGGATGATCTTCATGAATAAATGCGCTGCCGCAAATCCGCACCTTTCCTATTGTCAACCGACAACCGGCGACTACTGATAAGGCTTCTCCACCCAGGCCTTATAGGACTTGACGGTACCCTTGGCATCGCGGATCGGCTCGTAACGCAGCAGACGGATTTCTCCGGCAATCGGTTCGATGACGCGCACCAATGCCTCACGGACCTCGAGGTCTGTGTCGCCGTTTACGACTGCCGCGTCAATCGAGTAAACAAAATTATCCCCTTCGGGAGCGACCACAACCTCAGTCTGATGCGGGCTGCGCTGCGCGGGTTTGTCCTTGAAGTTGATCCAGCGAGGGGCGAGGAAGATAAACAGGAGAATGATAGTTACCATGACATCGTAGTGGAACCCGCCGCGCTTGTGCGTCCACCAGACGTAACTGCAAATTGTCTCCCATATGCGGCGCATTCATTGATTCTAAACCTACAACTGAGGCGCCGAAAGAACGGCGATTTGTTGATCGAGCGAAGAGTACGGCTGTTTCCAGTTTCAAAATTGCCCAATTACTCAATTGCTGATTCTCTCCGCGCCCCCCATATAAGGCCGCAACGCTTCGGGAATCATCACACTGCCATCCACTTGCTGATAGTTTTCCACAATCGCCACCCAGGTGCGGCCTACAGCAAGGGCGCTGCCATTGAGCGTGTGCACGTATTCAGAATTTTTCTTGCCTTCCGGCTTGTAGCGGATGCCGGCCCGCCGCGCCTGGAATGCTTCGAAATTGGAACATGAAGAGATCTCCCGGTACAGATTCTGTCCAGGCAGCCAGACTTCCAGGTCGTACGTCTTAGCCGAAGCGAAC
>JBEKOS010000041.1:0-14733 GCA_049521535.1 Terriglobales bacterium
AACTGAAGCCGGGCCAGACTGCGGCCGCCTTGATCAAATCCACCGAAGTAATGATTCTGCGCGTCTAACTGCAAGCTGCCGGGATGGAGGTCCGACATGTCATTCTTGCGCGATTTGAGAATCGCCTTCCGTTCGCTGGCACGGGTGCCCGCTCTGTGGATTACAGTCGCCCTCACGCTGGCCCTGGGCATTGGAGCCAACGCCGCAATCTTCAGCGTGGTGCGCGCCGTGCTCTTGCGTCCGCTGGTGAATCGCGACGAGGATCAGTTGCTCTACCTGCGCCAGAGCGCCCCCGGCATCGGCGCTGCCAACACAACGTTTTCGGTCCCGGAAATTCAGGACATCAGCAGCGGGCTGAAGTCGGTCAAGGAACTCGGCACCTTTTCCGAGATCGACTTTACCATCGTGGGCTTCGGCACGCCGCGGGAAATTCCCGCGGGCGTGGTGGATGGGAACTACTTCGAGGTAATGGGACTGCGCCCGGTGCTTGGACGCCTGCTGACTCCCGCCGATGATGGCCCCAATGCCTCCGGCGCCGTGGTGCTCACCTATCACTTCTGGAAGACGTCGCTGCATGCCGATCCCGGCGTGCTGGGAAAGACCGTGCGGCTCGAAAGCGTCACCGGTGCGCGCTCTGCGACCGTGATTGGCGTTCTGGAACCATCCGTGGCCTATCCGGTGGCCACGGAGATCATCGCCAACGTCGTCACCAGCCCACATCATCTCTCCGCCACGATGGTGACGGGGCGCGAGCACCGGATGACCGAAGTGTTCGCGCGGCTTGCCCCCGGCGCAACCGTCGAAAATGCGCGGGCGGAACTCCGCACCGTATACGGCGCCATGCTCGCGGCTCATCCCGAGGTGTACAAAGCCGGGGACCATTTCACCATCGATGTGACGCGCATGCACGATCAGATTAATTCGCGCGCCAATACCATCTTGTGGGTGTTGTTTGCGGCTTCGGGCCTGCTGTTTGTGATCGCCTGCTCGAACGTTGCCAACCTGGTGCTGGCGAGAACGGTGCGCCGCGAACCGGAGCTGGCGGTGCGCTCGGCGCTGGGGGCAAGCACTGCGGTGCTTCGCCGTTCCTTATTGGCGGAGAGCCTGGTGCTGTGCGGGAGCGGGACGCTGGCAGCGGTGGCGCTTGCGATCCCTATGGTGGCGGTGCTGGGCCGTTATGCGGCGCGCTTTTCGGTGCGCGCCAACGACCTTACGCTCGATTTCAGCCTGGTATGGTTCGGGATTGCGCTGGCGTTGATTGCGGCCGTGTTCCTGGCATTGATTCCGCGGCTACCCGCGGCGAATGCGCCCCAGGGCGGACTTGCGGGAGGGCTTACCGGCCGGGGAGCGCGTGTGGCCGGAGGGAGCAGCCGGCGGCTTCGTATTTTCGCCGTTACCCAGATCACGGCCTCCTTCCTGCTCCTGGCCGGGGCGTGTGTGCTGATGAAGACCCTGTTTGAACTGGAGCAGACCCGGCCGCCATTTGAATCCGCCAGCGTTCTGGCGCTGAATGTGCCGGTGATGTCGTATGGGCGGACGCCCCAGCAGGTGGATGAGTTTTATCGCGACGCGCAACGCCGGATTGGCACCCTGCCGGGAGTGGAGCACGTGTCTTCGGGTTTCGTCGTTCCCTGGCGCGGCGATCAGGGGGAGGACATCAGCTTTACCTTCGCCGCGCAAGGCGCCAGACGAGAGGACGGCCAGGATTTTCGCGCCAAGTTCCGGTGCGTTTCGCCGGAATTCTTCGCGACCTTTGGAGTGCCAATTCAAGCGGGCCGCGACTTCAACGACGACGACAAGGAAGGCTCCGAACGCGTGGTCATCATCAGTCAGAGCCTCGCAAAGATGCTCTATCCGGGACAGGATGCGCTGAACCGCAAACTGTGGTGGACGGACGGGGTGATGAAGTTTATCGGCATCAGCACCGAGCCCCGCCGGATCATCGCCCTGGTGCCTGATTTCGACGATGAAAATATCATCCCGTCGCCGGCCATGACCATATATCAGCCGATCCGCCAGGAAGGATGGAATGGCCGCCTGTTCGTGCGCGCGCATCAGGACGCATACTCGCTGGTTCCGGCCATCGCCCGGACGATTCACGAGATGTCAGCCGACCAGGCGGTGGAAAAGGCCAGCACGCTGGGAGACGTTCGCGCGGAGGTCCTGACCCCCGACCGCTTGAATGCAATTGTGTTTGGCGGATTTGCTGCCGTGGCGCTCCTGATCTCGGTGGTAGGCGTGGCCGGTGTGCTTGCCTTCTCGGTAAGCGGGCGCACGCGCGAGTTCGGAATCCGCATGGCCCTGGGGGCTCTGCCGGGCCGCATTCTCGCCATTGTTCTCGCTGAGGGTGTGACCATGGCCGGCATTGGGGTAGGCGCGGGTGTGCTGGTGGGTTTTGCTCTTGCGCGCGTTATCGGCAAATACGTATCGGAAATTCATCCTCCGGGCGCGCTTGCCTTTGTCGCATCCGCCGCCGTCATTCTGGGTGCGGCCATAGTTGCCTCGGCTGTGCCAGCGGCGCGCGCCGCCAGAGTGAACGCGGCGGAAGCGCTACGTTCGGAGTAGTACGCGCGCTCGTTCCAGCCGCGCATTTGGGCGGACTTAGACTGGCTCTTCCGATTCAGTGCTCTATCCTGGCTCTAACTCCTCGCAAGTCAGTCTTCATCCGTTCGAATCCACGGTCAATGCCGTTTTCGATGAGTCAGCGAACTTGCGATTCCGCTAGCCCTGATTCAGGCTGAAATTCACGGTAATCAGAGCCTCGACGTCCGTGGGTTCGCCATTGAGCAGATACGGCTTGAACCTCCACTGTTTGACTGCGTTCAGGGCGGCCGGGGTCAAAAGGGGATTGCCGCTCACAGCCTGCAGATTCTGCACGGTGCCATCCTTGCCAATCACCGCGTGCAGCACTACCTGTCCCTGAATGCGGGCAATTTTTGCGACCGGGGGATATTCGGGCGCGACTCTTTGAAGCACCAATCCCTGGACAACGCCTTGCGAAACGCGCACGCGCTGTGGGGTAGTGATCGTCGGAGAGGCAACCGGGACGGGCTCAGCCGCTGAACTAATGATGCCACCGATTACGCCGCCAATTTGTCCTCCTGGCGTTCCGGAAGGCACACCGCCAACAACGCCTGCCACCGAAGTCGGGTCGCTCGGAGGCGGAGTTTCCTTAGCCAGCTCGATCTTCTCCGGAATCTTCAACGGTTGTCGGAGTTCGCTAACTCTCTCGACCGCCTTGGGTTGAGCTGCCCTCGGAGTGGCGGGCGCCGGAGGAGGTGGAGGCGGAGGAGGAGGCGCAACGAGCGTGGTCACAAGCTCCTCTTGCGGCAGAGAATGAGTCACCAGCATCGGAACGCACACGAGCACAGCGAGCAGCACTACCTGCACCGAGAACGAGGCCGCCGTGGCGGCCGTGGAATTCTTGCTTCTGGATTCAAGGAGGATATCTTCAAACATACTTCACCCCAGTTCGAGCTCGCCGAGCCAGAACACTATTACGGCGCAAACAGTCCGCGCCTGACCTCGGATGCGGGCTGCCTACCTGTATTAGACGCTAGCGTCGCAAGAAAGTTGTGGGAGCACACTCCGGCGGAAGGAAAATGCAAGTGGATCTTCGCCGCTGACTGACGCGTCAGACGCTGACTGGGAGACATTAATGCGGATTAACATACAAATAAATACTTGTATCCTTGGCGCGTAAGCAAGTTCGTATTTGTTTACAATCTGCTTGCCCGTACCACGAAGCGTTTGGGCGCAGCGCCGACATAGTAGAACGGATAACAGGTCACCAGCGTCAGAGTTTGACTTTTGGAAGGGGATGGGTTCAGCGCCCAGGTTGCGTCGGGACTGACAATCTTCGTGTAGCGGACTTGGTACAGATACTGCCCGTTATACGTCGTCAGCTTGATCACATCTCCGGGCCTGACGTTTTCCAACTGGCGGAAAAATGTATCGCGATGCCCCGCCAGCGCGACATTTCCGGTTTGCCCGGGCAATGCGGTGCCGGGAATATGCCCCACTGCCAGTTTGAGCGCCCGTGCCGACGCGCCTTCGGTGACCATCGCTGAAACATGGATGCGCGGAATCTCGATCTCCGCGAGCGGCGGGTTTTGATTAAGGCCAGCGTAAAAGCCGTTGCGTTGCAGTGCCGAATCAAGGGTGTTTGCTATGCTCTCGTTCTCTGTCCGATCGAATGACGGCGGCTCAGCCTTGCTGCTCCGCAGTTCCTCGTATGCCCAGCGCTGGTAAAACTTCGTCTCGGCGACCGTTAAAGCGCAGTATCCCAAGGCCAGGAAACCTATAACCAGAAGGACGTATTGGCATCCGATGAGACTTCGTTTGAGGCTCGCCATATCTCAGGTGTCACCCAAAATCGGTGCCGGACAAACGCACGGCACAAGATGAGGTGCACCCGGCGCTTAGGGCTGCGCCAGGTGCGCAAGCATGGTGCAAGTTGTGGAATTTTCAGGCTATGCTCCTGCCATTCCGCGAAGGATGAGTGCCGTGCCAAGCGAAAGCACGCCGAGCAGGCCCCAAAGCGGCAACCGGCTTGCCGTCTGCGGCAGATCACCGGGATTCGCGGCGGATGCCTGCACCGGCTCGCTTTGCGTGTTCTGCGCCATTACCGCTCCATTGTCACCGGAACTGGCCGCGGGCGTGGCCTGCATCTCTGGCGGATTCGAGACTGCCGCCGTCTCCACGGTTTGTACCGGCGCCTCCTCGCGAATGGAGCTTGCCACCGGCTGGACGTTCTCAGCTACCTGGTATCCTTCCGTCGCGGGGTATACAAACTCGTGTCCCCATTGATCGCCGGGATAAAACCACGCCTCAATCGCCTCCGGCCTGCCGGATTCCCGCTCCGCGAACTTGATGACCGGTTCCCCGGTCGGCTCCATGCGATAGTCGGGATTGGCCAGTACGGTTGCTATCAAATGCGTCCGGTCCTCAGACCAAATCTGGACGACGTTGCGGTTGGCCCGGTCGTCCAGCAGCGCGAACCAGTATGTTCCAGCTCCGAGAACTCGTCCCGGGACTTCGACGGACTGGCTGAAGGTTAACTTTGTAGCCTGGCTCCATTCATCGGCCTTGGCGTTCGGTACAAACAACACGCAAAGCAGAACCAGGCACGTGCTGATGGCAAAGAGCCTGCTTGTATTCATTCCTGCCTCCTCAATAATCTCTTGGATGCGAACTTCTCGCCCCGCGTTAGGTCCGTGATAACACGGGACTAATATGGGGTCCAGGAACCGTGGGACACCCTGAAACCCCCGGTTCAATCGGAGTCGTCGATCGCCGCAATGTGAATTACCTTGCCGGTAAGGTCCAGCGTGCCGGTGACTGTGACTTTCTTGTCCTGGTGCGGCTTCGCCTTCTCCTGATCGTCCAGCACGTAGGTTGTCTTGGTGCGGCTGTCAACCAGCACCCATTGCCCATTGCTTTGCTTTACTTTGCCGGTGAAGACCATTCCGTCGGCGGTGGGCGTCGACACTTCCTGTTTTTGGGCATCGTCCTGTTGAGCCACAGCGGCAGCGCCTTGAACCGGGAATGCCGGAGCACTTGTGGTAACACCCAGCACGATCAGCGCTGTAAGTACAGAAACGAGGAAAATCTTTTTCATCTTTCGGCCTCCTTGGACAAATTGCTCTTCATCCGCAAGCAGGTGAGTGCAGGATGTGTGCCAATCCGGTAAGAGCCATTTGCTCCTTGCGTTTGGCGCACCGGGAGGGTTCCGCGACTAGAAAAGAATTGCCTTGGAGACCATGTAAATTCAGCCGCAGGCGGTGGAATTCGGCAAGCGATGTTGCAATCTTCTGCGCTTTGCCAAGCGCCTCGAATAGCCCCATGCTCCGGCAAGATGTCCGGGGGGCGGCGTCGCGCCGGCCTATTCAGGATCTGCGTTAAACGTCAAAAACCCGATACGGCTTGGATGGGTTACGCTCCAGGTTCAAGTGAAGGGCTACGTTGTAAACCGGAATTCCGGCGGTGGTTTTTCCTTCCGGTGCGCCGTGATGTGCGTGTCCGTGGAAAACCAGGTTGGCGCCGTGCCGGTCAATGACCTCGCCCAGGCGCGAAGAGCCCATGTAAGGAATGATTTCGGGCGCCTCACCTTGTACCGTTGCGGCGATTGGTGCGTAGTGAACCACCACGACAGTCTTGGCGGTACGCACCTGGGTCAACGCGCGCTCCAGCTTTAAGGCCTCGTCGATGGCAGCCTGCACGAATGCCTTTACCTCTTTTTCGCCGAAAGCAGTGAGTGCGCCTCTCCCAAAGCCCCCCGGGAAACCCTTGGTCCCGGCAAAGCCAACGTCATCGCGCTCATAAGCGGTGCCGTCCAGGACTTTGATGCCTTCCTGCGTCATCATGCGCATCAGTTCGACTTCGTGGCCGCACTCGCAATCGTGATTGCCGATGACGGCAATTGTGGGAATGCGAACCCGCATTAAGGCATCCAGCAGCGACACCATCTCTTCGGGTTTGCCATAGTTAGTGAGGTCGCCGGCGACCACCAGCGCATCGGCTTCATCCCGCACCCGGCCCATCGCTTCCCGAATGCGGTCGTAGCTCTGCGGGGTAAAGTGCAGATCGGCAATGGCAGCGATTCTCATACCACAGGCCGAGGCGCGGGCGCGCATTACGCGGCAGGCGATTTCCCGGCTGCGTCCAGCCCGTATGCCACGATGCTCTTTCTTTGCGCCCGGTATTCTTCGCAGAGATCATCCATCCCCCAATCCTCCACGTCAATCGCAAACATTTTGGGATCGATCAGGCTGCCGCGAAAACGCGCCGGCAGAGAAGGGTGGTTAAACGAGTGCCGAAGCCGATGCAGCAGGACGTCCCAGATCATGCGTGGCACGTAGTGCCGGTGCGCCGGGTACGCATAATCAAACAGCACAATCGCCCACAAGACAAGTTCCCAATGAGCGTCGCCCGTTAGTTCAAGGACCCGTTTCCAATCGAGCTTGCCTTTCGTGCCATAGATGATGTGGCAAAGGTCCGCGCCGTCGAATCGTTCTCTCCGGGTGACGAACAGCTTGGAGGCAAACAGTTCCTCGGCGGCCAGCACCCGCACCGGGACCCCCATGATGTCCGCGGAAATCCCGCGCTCGATCCACGATTGGTCCACAGAAAACACGCCATTGCTCATGCCGGTGATCAGGTCAACATAAAACCCATTGCGGTGCGCCTTCGCCAGCCACGCCGGGTCGGAGATTTCCGTTTCGAAGCCGTCCTGTGCCAACTCTCGCAAAGCTGCGCTGGCGCTTTCCGCCGGCAGGAAGAGATCCAGGTCCTTGGTGTCGCGGCAAATCCCGGTATGCATCCGCAATGCAAATGCGCCGGAGACGACAAAGGGAATGTGCCTTCGGTTCATCGATTCCAGCACGACGCGGAAAAGGTGCGCCTGCTCAGCCGCAAATTCTGGCGGAGTGGAAGAACTTACCGGCAATTTAGGCTCAGGCTGGCAGGTATCCTGCTTAGCCCGCCGAGCCGGCTTGTCCTTGGGCGGCATCTCCGGTTGGATGTGGCCTGACCTCGGGCGGTTGTGCCAGAGTAACCAGGCCTTGCCTGCGGAGAGTTGAGTGTTCGGCCTGCCTGGGAGGCAACAAAAGACGTCCAATTCTCCTCTAAGTACTCGTCAAGTCACAGGAGGCAAACGTGATCGGCAAGAAGCTAAAAAGACTTCGGGTTGCAATTCTCGCCACCGACAATTTCGAGGAAGCCGAATTGTTCGAGCCGCGGAAGGCATTGGCCCGTGCAGGTGCATTGACCGTTTTGGTTTCGCCCAGGACTGGGAAAATCCAGGCCATGAAACATGACCGGAAAACAAAAAAAGTCAGAGTGGATCAGGCGCTTGCTCAGGCTCGGCCAACGGATTTCGATGCCGTGCTTCTGCCCGGGGGCGCGCTGAACGCCGATAGCCTCCGCATGGAAGAAAAGGCGCAGGAATTTGTTCGCGACGCGGACCGGGCCGGCAAACCGATCGCCGTAATCTGCCACGGACCCTGGTTGCTGGTATCTGCCGGTCTGGTGCAAGGGCGCAAGCTGACCAGCTATCACACTATCCAGGACGATATCCGTAATGCCGGAGGAACCTGGGAAAATCGCGAAGTGGTTCGGGATCGTAATTGGGTGAGCAGCCGCCAGCCTGACGACCTGCCGGCGTTCAATCGCGAGATGATCCACCTGTTTTACGAGCTGAATGAAGACAATCAGAAGGCGGCGTGATCGCCTCCACCGCGCCGGTCCAGCGACCCTGCGTGCACGTCCCGCTGGAATATAATTTAAGCAGTTGTGGGCCAGCTCGCGAAACTCCATTTCACGAGGTTTCTCCTGGACGCTTCGAACCATGGCAAGGCCATACTTTGTGTCGACGACGAAGGCACAGGTCTATCCATCCGGAAAATGATTCTGGAGTCGCAGGGGTACCGTGTTTTCACCGCGGAGAACGGCCCCGATGCGCTGGCGCTGTTCGCGTCTGAGGCGATCGATCTCGTCATTCTCGACTATTCAATGCCCGGGATGCATGGCGGCGTGGTGGCAGAAAAAATGAAGAAGCTTAGGCCTGCGGTTCCCATCCTGATGCTGTCAGCCTACGTCGATCTGCCTGGCGAGACGCTGGCGCTCGTGGACCTATCGATCACCAAAGGCGAACCAATCCAGGTGCTCTTCGGGGCGGTGGCGGACCTGCTCAGCGACGACCAATCCGGTCAAGCAAGGGCGACCTCGGTGGCGTGAGTGCATGAACTCGATTCGATTTCAGAGGATCCTTCGCCGGGCCATCCTGATCCCCGTTGGGTTTGCCCTGCTGCTGGCGGGAATATTAATCGTCGAGGTGCGGGTCCTCACCGATCAAGCCAAATGGGTGGAACATGCGGACCAGGTCATTTCCATTGCCCAGCATGTTTATCGCCTGCAAGTTGATCAGGAAACCGCACTGCGGGCGTACGTGCTCACTCATGACTCGCGCTTCCTCCAGCCGTTCCACGACGGACGAGAAATTGCCCGCAGGCTGGAATCCCAGTTGCAAAGCTTGATTTCCGACGACCCGGAACAGCAGGCTCGCAATGACCGGGCAATTCAGGCCTGCGAAGCCTGGGACGCATTTGCCCAGGAGAGCATCGCACGCGTAGAAACCGGCCGGGACGCCACGGATACGCAGTTTCAGCTCCGGGGCAAAGAACTGATGGACGAATACCGCCGGGCCCGGGCCGAATTTATCTCGCACGAGGAGCGCATCCGGGATGAACGCCTGGCAAGTTCGCGCCGCACCGTTCGCTATGTCAACCTAAGCGTGGTCACGCTCTGCCTTTTGCTTGGGGCGGGTTTGGCAGTCTTCGGGAAGAGGCAGCTTACCGCGCTCTCCGATGCCTTCCAGTCGGCATTACGCGCCGCCGAAGCAAACGCCACCGATGCGCGCGCACAGAAGGAGTGGTTTCACACCACCCTGCGCAGCGTAGGTGACGCCGTGATCGCCACCGATGCCCATGGCGCGGTCACATTCATGAACCTGGTGGCAGAGAGCCTGACGGGGTGGTCGTTGCAGGATGCAACGGCAAAGCCACTCACCGACGTATTCCGGATAGTCAATGAACAGACCCGCGAAACGGTCGAGAACCCCATTGACAAGGTCCGCCGGTTGAATAGGGTTGTGGGCCTGGCGAACCATACTATCCTGATCAGCAAGACCGGGCGGGAGTATGCCATTGACGATAGCGGCGCACCGATTCGCGATCGCGACGGGTCGATTACCGGCGTTGTTCTGGTGTTCAGAGATGTTACCCAGCAGCGAAACCTGGAGGCCGCCTTGCGGTCCAATGAGAGACTGGCGGTCGCAGGACGCTTGTCCGCGGCCATCGCTCACGAGATTCATAACCCCCTGGACACGGTGGGGAATTTGCTGTTCCTAATCGGCCATCGCAGCGTCAAGGAGCCCGAGCTACTGTCCTTGATTGAGACGGCGCAACAACAGGTGTACCAGGTTGCGCAAATCAGCAAGAATATGCTCAGCCTGCATCGCGAGTCCCGCACCGCCGTGCCTGTCAAGATCGGGGAGTTGCTGGACGGCGTGGTCGCGCTGATCGAAGAGACCATAGCGAAGGGACGGAGACGGATCCAGGTGGAACACGGTTTCGATGGGGAGATTGCAGGGTTCGCCTCGGAACTGCGCCAGGTCTTTACCAATGTAATCAAGAATGCTGTGGAGGCAACGTTGGAAGGCGGTAGCATTCGAATTTCCACGGAGGCAGCGCAGGAGTCGGGTCGGAATGGCGTGCTTGTCCAGGTGGCCGACGATGGGGCAGGCATTTCCGAGGCAATGCAAACCAACCTGTTCACACCGTTTGCCACGACGAAACAGGAAAGTGGCACCGGACTGGGGCTATGGGTCAGCCGTTCGATTGTTGAGAAACATGGCGGGAGCATTCGCGTCAACAACCGGTCGGACTCACGGTCGGGTACAACTGTCTGTGTTTTTTTACCGCTGGAAGCCCTCGCGCGAATGAGTCTTGGCATTACTGCGCGAGCGACAGATGGGCGACCAACCCAGTCCGTGTGAGCGTGCGGAGTGCTCCGCGACCACACGCGGTTTCTCTAAGTCCCTGGGGTCCATGGATACTCCTTGCTACGAGCGCAGTCGTTCCAGAAGTTCCTGGGGGTGAATAGGCTTGGGCAGCAGGTCGAACTCATAGCCCTGTGCGCGCGCCTGCTCCAGGTACGGAGTGGTTGCTGCCTGGCCGGAAATGAGGACAATGCGAATCGCCGGACAAACAGTGACCGCCGCCTGAGCCAGTTCAATACCGCTCATCTTGGGCATGAGAACGTCACTGAGCAAAATATCCGGACAGTCGCTCCGCAACGCTTCCAACGCCTCTAAAGGCCCATAAACGCCCGTCGCATCAAAGCCTCCATACTTCAGCACCGCGACCAACGAGTCGGCAACGGCACTTTCATCGTCTACTACGAGAACTTTGGCTTTCTCCGTCATTCGCAACTCCGAACTTGATGGCATTGCCAGTCTTACCCCGAACCGCTGGAGCAGACCGATTATACCCACTATTTTCAGTATCGCAATGAAACGCACAGCCGACGTGATACGGCCCCCGGATCAAGCATGGGCAGGAGGATGGTTGGGGACGAACACCGAAAAGACTGTTCCCGTAACGCCCGCTTCCGGCCGGCTGCGGAAACGGATTCGTCCGCCGCTCTTCTCCACCAGCGACTTGGTGATCCACAGACCCAGGCCGTTCCCCACGTCCTGTTTGGTGGAAAAAAACGGCTCGAATATACGGGCACGCAGGCTGACGGGAATTCCCGGGCCTTCATCGGCGACGCTGATATGAACCCCAATTTGCGCCCGAGTTGCCCAGTCCCTGGCCGCACTGACGTGCACCACGAGCCGCCCTTCCCGCGGGGACGCGTCAATTGCATTTACGATCAGATTCGAGAACACCTGGCGGAGGTCTCCCATCAGCGCCTGCACGGGTTCCAATGGATCATAGCGAGTTTCGACCTTGAGATCCTTGTATTCGATTTTTCTGCCGTAGAGATCGAGAATCTCGTCCAGCACCAGGCCCGGTTGGACCAGCACGGGTGTGCTGGTATCGCGGTAGAAGCCAAGGGTTTGGCGGGCAATGTGAATCACGCGGGCCAGTTCCCGGTCGGCGTTCAACAGGTGATCGCGCACCTCCTCCGGCAGCGAGGGCTCGTTCGCGGCCAGAAAGACCAGGTTGACGACCGCTTCAAGCGGGTTGTTGATCTCATGCGCCATGCTGGCAGCCAGTCGCCCCGCCGTCGCAAGTTTCTCGGTCAGGCGCAGCTTCTCCTCCGTTTGCTTGCGTTCGCTGCTGTCGCGTACCACCAGTAACAGCCCGGTGGGTTCTTCTCTGTTGTTCCGCACCAGGCTGCAGGAAACAGCCACGGCTAGAGAATGGCCTCCGCAGGGATGTATGGTGGTTTCCACAAATAACCGGCCATCCGGAGTTCGCTGCATGAGGTCGGCAATGGTCCCCGGAATGTCGGTGCTGCCCATCAGGGTTGCAATGTCAACTGCGACCATTTGCCCGGCCTGCATGCCCAACATGATTTCGGCCGAGCGGTTGGTTTTCCGCACCCGGCCGGCCTGATCGACCAGAAACAGGGCCTCCGGCATCGATTCCACCAGCCGGTGCAGCAGGTTCTCCGATTCCTCGGTCCTGGCGACCTGCTGCGCCAGTTCCACTTGCTGGAGCCGCTTGAGTTCGGTGATGTCAAAGCCGACTCCGTGAATAAACCATGGCCGGCCATCCTCATGACGCACCAACTTGGCTTCACACTGAAATGTGACTACTCGCCCGTCGCGGGCAATCACGCGATAGATGGACTTCAGGGGATTGCCCGTCATAAAGAACCGGGCGGCCTCCTCGCTCCAGCGGCACTTGTCTTCCGGATGAATCTGCGCATACCAGCGGACCGGGTCGTCCAGCCATTCCTCCTGCGAAAACCCCAGGGCCTGCTCGATTTGCGGGCTGACATAGGTCTCCGACAGTCCACCGTCCAGGAAGCCGACAAATATGACTGCGGGAATCTGCTCCACCAGAATGCGATAGATGTCCTGCAGGTCGGGATGCGGTAGTGGCGATGCAGGGCTTGGAGGGTGCTGGCTTGATGTCTTTGCCGCGTTCTTGAGGTTGGAAGGTCCCCGGGTTCGCACGTTCGCACGTCCGACTCCGGCATGGCTGGCTCCCGCCAGTGCCGCGAGCAGCGCCTCGGCTTCGCCGCAAGGACCTTCCATCGGCACCGCGTCGGGGCCGGGAATCGGCACGCTCGCTCCTGCCTGGGGCGTAGGAAACTTTAATACCTTCGTTTGTCGGGGTTTTCGATCAGACGGCAAGGTTCGCCTCCCGCGTCAGGGTCACCCGGAGCGCCCGCCGACTGATCCACTGAATAGAGAGAGTCCGAAATGCCTTGCTAGGTTGCTCAGCGATCTGAGCTTTTCCTTGCGCTCGCCGGGAACAGGTTAGATATGGGAACCGTGGCGTGTGCCCAAATATCAGGCAACTGATGTCCGCCGTTGTTCCCGCGCCTGAAGCAGTGCCTCGACTTTCTTTGGGATTTCCAGCGCGCCTGGTCCCTTGGGCAGGAATTCGTCCGCGCCCGAGCTCTTCCAGTCGGACGTAAGTGGTGAAGAAGCGGTCAGTAGCACGATGACTGGTCGCGGTAACAGCTTGCCGGCCGCGCGCGCCACCTCGAATCCTGCCAAAGGCGTCTCCATGCGCACGTCGGTTAGCACTACCTCGAATTCCCGGGCGGACAGCAGATCCATGGCCTCGGCTGCAGACGAAGCGGTCGTTACCGCGAAGCCGCCATGAATTTCAAGAATGGCTTTCAACAAGTCGACAATCGCGTCGCTGTCATCAACCAGCAATAGCCTGATCATGCGAACCGTCCAAATCGTGCAATCTCGTGAAAAAGCGGATTTCCGCGTGCACTCTCGCTGCGGGTTCGCTCCGAGTCAAGCTCGCCCGTATTACGTAGAAGCTGTATGGGCCGAAGGCGCCATCCCGTAAGAAAATCCTAACTTGGAGTCGGTCGCGTGCTCAACGGGTGCGGCCTCGGTGCGTAAATGTCGAAGGTACATGTACCAAAGTAACGTGAATGCCGGCGGCGAAGACTTGCACCGGGAGAGCCGAGCGTGCCCGGAGGGACCATGAAATCACTTGGTCAAGCGGTCTGCCACCTCGAAGCCGTAGTTCCGCAAAGTCTCCGCGGTGGTTGCCGTCTTAATGAAAGACAGAAATTGCCGCGCCGTCTCTTTGTTCTTAGACGAGCTCAGTACGACGCACGCCTGATCAATGGGCGGGTATTCTCCGGCGGGAATCTCGACATATCGCCCTTTGTCTTTCATGGTGGGAGACAAGGCGAGCGACAGGGCCACAATCCCAACGGCGGCTGAGCCGGAGACCACAAATGAAGCGGTCTGCGAGATGTTTTCTCCCAGCACGAGTTCATCTTTCACTTTCTCGTAGATGTTTTCCTTCTGCATCGCCGCGACCGCAGCTTGTCCGTACGGAGCGTGCTTTGGATTGGCAATCGCGATCTTCTTTACCGCGGGATCCAGCAGTGCCTTCATGCCGGCACTTAGGTCAAGCTTCGAGTCCTTAAGAACCCAGATCACGATCTTGCCCCGGGCGTATTGGTGGTAGCTTCCCGGATCGGTCAATCCTGCCGCTTCCAGCTTCTTCGCGTATTCGAGATCTGCGGAAAAGAACATGTCAAACGGCGCGCCGTTCTGGATCTGCTGGTAGAAATTGCCCGAGGAACCATATGTGAGCTTTACGGACTTTCCCGTTTCCCTCTGGAACCGGGCGGCTATGTCCTGCATGGCAAACTGCAGATCCGCCGCAGCGGCCACCGTAATCTCCTGCGCCGCCGAAAACTGCGAGCCAAGGGCCACTGCCAGAATCGCGATCAGGCTTGCCTTTCGAATGTTCATGCATCTTCTCCGAAGCCGTTTGCGTCACGGCACGTCCACGATCTTCAGCGTCGTCACCTGCCTTACCGATCGGGCCATGCGCTTTTCATCAGGCACGACGACACGGTAAGGCCCCTCCTTATCGTCCAGCGGCTTCCCGTCTTTTAGGAAAGCCAGTACGACCTGCTTTTCTGTGAACGCCGGGTCGAGTTCAGGCAGGGCGAACACTACCCGATAACCATCAGCCGCTTCTACCAGCAAACAGGAAGCCAGCCGTCTCCCCT
>JBEKOS010000042.1:0-14555 GCA_049521535.1 Terriglobales bacterium
TCGCCCTGGTGGCGGTGATTGTTACTGTGGCACTCTTCCGTCATGATCCAATCCTCAGCACGTTGGAGTTTGCCTTGGTGCTTCTGGTGGCCGCGATCCCCGTGGCGATGCCCACAGTGCTGTCAGTCACCATGGCGGTCGGCGCGCGTCTGCTGGCCAAAAAACAAGCGATTGTCACTAAGTTGGCGGCAATCGAGGAACTAGCCGGCGTGGATGTGCTGTGCTCGGACAAAACCGGTACCCTGACCCAGAACAAGCTGACGCTGGGCGATCCCTTCTGCGTGAACAATATCCCCGCCGACCAGGTCATTCTCTGGGCCGCACTGGCTTCGCGTGCCGAAGACAAGGACACCATCGACCTGGCGGTGATCAGCGGCGTGAAGGACGATAAGGCGTTAAAAGCCTTTGAGGTAATCCATTTCCAACCGTTCGATCCGGTGCATAAGCGCACCGAAGCTACTGTTAGGGCTTCGGACGGAAAACAGTTCCTTGTAGCCAAAGGGGCGCCGCAGGTGATTCTGGAAATGTCGACCAACGCTGGCGAAGTAAAGCCCGCCGTTGAGAAAGCCGTCAATGAGTTTGCCGCGCGCGGCTTCCGTTCCTTGGGCGTTGCCCGGGCCGATCAGGAAGGCAAGTGGCAATTGGTTGGCGTGTTGCCAATGTTCGATCCGCCCCGCGAGCAGGCCAAGGCAACCATCGCGAGCGCCCGCCAGAACGGCGTCAAAGTCAAAATGGTTACCGGCGACCAGTTGGCCATTGCCCAGGAAACCGCGCGCCAACTAGGCATGGGCACGAACATCCTGGATGCCAGCGTACTGCGCAACCAACAAGAAAAGGCGGAGACGGCGGAGTCCATCGAGAAAGCGGACGGCTTCGCCCAGGTGTTCCCCGAGGACAAGTACAACCTTGTCGCCATCCTGCAGAAGCGCGGCCATATTGTCGGTATGACCGGCGACGGGGTGAACGACGCCCCCGCGCTGAAGAAAGCGGACTGTGGCATCGCGGTTTCCGGCGCAACGGACGCGGCTCGTGCGGCAGCGTCCATCGTGCTCCTGGCGCCCGGCCTGTCGGTAATCATCGACGCGATTAAGGAGAGCCGTCGCATCTTCCAGCGGATGAACAGCTCCGCGATCTACCGCATCGCCGAGACCTTGCGTGTGCTGTTCTTCATGACGCTGGCGATCCTGGTGTTTAACTTCTATCCGTTGACCGCGGTGATGATCGTGATGATCGCCGTGCTCAACGACGGAGCCATTCTATCCATTGCGTATGACAATGTTCATTACAAGGATAAGCCCGAGGCTTGGAACATGCGCCTGGTGTTGGGGATTTCCACTGTGCTGGGCGTTATCGGGGTGTTGTCTGCGTTTGGCTTGTTTTATCTTGGCGAGCGGGTATTTCACTTCGACCACGCACACGTCCAGACATTGATGTACCTGAAGCTGTCAGTGGCCGGACACCTGACGATCTTTCTGACGCGCACGCGGGGCCCATTCTGGTCCATTCGCCCGGCGCGGATTCTATGGATAGCCGTGCTCGGCACGCAAATTGTGGCGACCCTGATTGCGGTGTATGGTCTGTTCATGACGCCCTTGGGCTGGGGTTGGGCAGGGTTCGTGTGGGGCTATGCGCTGCTATGGTTCCTTTTGAATGACCGCGTGAAGCTGTTTGCCTATCGAGTTTTCGACCCTACCAACGCCCCATTGTTGCCCAAGAAGCCGCTTGGTCTTAAAGCGCAGATCGCCGCACGGGCTTACATGCATTGCGGGAGCGGGGCAGATTGAAGGCGGTGGCGCCAACTATGCGGTCGAAAAAGGCGAAACATGGCTCTTGCCGGCGGCGGTCGGGGTTTGTGAGTTAAAGCCACAGAGTCGCGTGACCTTGCTGGAAGTTGCAATACCGGGCTAATCTTGGACCGCAAACCAGTGTCGAGGTTGGCGCGGCCGGTATTCCCAATTGAACGAGGAGTAATGCACAAGGTGAAGCGATCGTGAAAAAACTGATTGTGTTTGATCTGGATGGCACGCTTGCGGAAAGCAAATCCTCCCTTGATTCAGAGATGTCGAAACTGCTGCATGACCTTCTCGGTATCGTCAAAGTGGCGGTGATTTCTGGAGGGGATTGGCCGCAATTCGAAAAACAACTCCTCTCCAACCTGCCCCATGACCAGATTCTGGTGAACCTATCCATCCTTCCTACATGCGGGACCAAATTCTTCCAATACAACGGTGACTGGAAGAAGCTATATTCCGAAGATTTCACCACGAATGAAAGGAAGAAAATCATTGGTTCCCTGGAGAAGGCGATCGAGATGGCGGGCTTCAGGGTGGAAAAGATATGGGGTGAGGCAATTGAAGACCGGGGAAGCCAGATAACGTATTCCGCTTTAGGCCAGCAGGCTCCCCTGGAAGAGAAAAACAAATGGGACGCCGATTTCGCCAAGCGGAAAAAGATCATGGCGATTCTTAACACGTTGATTCCGGAATTTTCTGCGCGCATGGGCGGCACGACGTCCATTGATGTCACCAGGCAAGGAATTGACAAAGGCTACGGAATTAGGAAACTTCGGGATATCCTGGGCATTGCTTTGAAAGAAATGATTTTCATCGGGGACGCCTTATTTGTGGGCGGAAATGACTATCCGGCTGAACAAGCCGGAGTTGTATGCATCCCAGTTCGTAATCCGGGTGATACTAAACGCGTCACCGAGACGATCATTGCCTGTTTAGCGGATTGATGTCGGCTCGGTTGATCTTGTGAGAGAGAATGAATGAGCGGATTCAAGGTGCAGCGCCCGCTAGTGCTTGTCAGGGCTGAAACACTCGTGGGCCCTCGTAGCGGAAACGGAAGAAGGCGTGGTACGGCAAGGCGCAATGGAGGCTGATCAGCCTAAACCAGGGTGCGGATTCAGGAGTGTAGCTCACATCGCCGTAGGCAGTTGGCCGGTCGATCCCCGGATCGGTGGACTTTCCCAGGACTTGGAGCGAGATTGTCCGAAAGTCCTCATCAATCAGGTTGTTTCGGAGGAGATCGGCATATATTGCCGGCCCGCCTTCACACAGCAGCGTCCGAATGCCATGCTCCTGCCATAGAAGACGCGCTGCGGTCGCAAGATCCACCCGATGGCCGGCGCCCACCCGGACGATCTTGATTGCGCTTTCCTTTTGTATTGCTTGCAACCGGGATTGAACATTCTTTTCTCCGTCGTCAGTCGTGAGAATCCAGGGTTCAACCCGTGGAGAATCAAACACGCGCAGAGTGGTGTTGATGTTTCCTGAACCAGTGACAACGATTATTTTTTGCAAGCCGAGGCTTAGAGTCTGTTCACGGTACGCGCGCAGTTCCTCGTCATCAATGCCGTAGTCCGCACCCCGCCCGTCCGGGCCAGGTTCATCACGCAGCGTGTTGGCGCCGATCAACTGTGCGTCGTGATGCGCCCGGAGGAAGTCCATCAGCCAGCGATCCTCCCGGCTTCTTGAAATCTCCCTACCACCGGCACGGCCCTGCAACTCACGAAACGAAGCCCTGCCGTCGAGTCCCATCACCAGATTGGAACTGATATGCGGACGACCGGGAGTGCTCTGGACCGGGAATCCAAACGGGCCATAGCCTTCCTTGATGCGCGGGGGCAAGGCGAATGTATCTTCGCTCGCGTTATAACAGCGTTGTAGGCTCATTGTTGCCCCCGGATGTCAAGGATGACCTGTCGCGTTTGTCCGCAATCCCACGTTACCACCGACGCTGCGGCGTCACGAAGAGTGTCAGCAATGGTCGCTGATATTCCAGCCCCGAAAGGGGCGGCAGGCGTAAGCCCCGGATGAAGCGCGCGTTTCTTGCGCGCGAGAATCCGGGGTAGGTGTTAGCAGCTGGGCTGAGTCCCGGAGGGACGACAGAGATGCGCGCCCGCCGTCGATAGCATGATCGCTGCGCCCACCTTGGTCGATGGTCCTCGGGTCAGGCTTCGCTCCATTGTGTGAACCCAGCCCACCAATCACCCGGCGATCACCGGGCGTCAGGCGGCCGGGCGCACACTTCGGCACATTCGAAAATAGCTACTCGCGTCCAAGTCTCACTCTTCTTTGCTCCCCCATTCCAAACTAGTTGCAGCGTGTATTCAAACGCTTCCTCATGATGGCCCGGCCGACGGATGTTTCCACCTCCCCTTGGGTACTTGCGCACAACCTCAGGTCCCTCCCATTTCCACTTTTCCCACGGGACGACTTCGTAATCTGCGAATCCACGCCCACAAGCCTCTTTTACCCAGGCTTGCAGGTCCGCGAAGACCCCTCGGAGGTTCCCCTCTTTCGGAACAGCAACAAAATACATGTACCGTGCGTCAACAATCGCGTCCCGGCATTCACAGGTAATGGGTTTATCATTCTCATCCCTGGTTTCGGCGACCCGAAGACAATGGCGGACGTCATAGTTTCCGCTTCCCGGCAACGACGCCTGCACCTACGTTGTCACTTCTTGCACGAGAGCCGGCGGAATCTGCTCGTGATGATCTGATTCCTGACCTGCACCGCATACGGATACGGCAACGAGCACCAAAACAACAGCACTGACTGGAATGTTCATTGTGATTGCCTTTTGCGGACAGCTAAAACTCAGGGGCTACTGGCCAGCGGCCTTTAGCGAGCTGCTGTAATGGAAAATCTCAACCCCAGGGCCTGCATGACCCGCATGATGGTGCCGAATTCCGGATTCCCCGCCGCACTCAGCGCTTTATAGAGACTCTCGCGTGAAAGACCGGCCTTTTTTGCGATTTGTGACATCCCGTGCGAGCGGGCAACGGTGCCGAGCGCCGTGGCGATAAATGCGGGATCGTTAGTTTCCAGCGCCTCCTCCATATAGGCGTCAATGGCTTCGCTGCTATCCAGATACTCAGCGGAGTCGTACGGGTAGGTTTTCACTTTCTTCTTTGTCACCGTTCAAGTCTCCAAGCCGGAAGCCAGATGCTTCGCGGCCCTGATGTCTTTATGCTGAGAATCCTTATCACCGCCGCACAACAGAACGATCAGTTCCTGGCCTCGCTGCGCAAAGTAAACTCGATAACCGGGTCCGTAGTGGATTCGTAGCTCGCTCACGCCCTCGCCGACTGGCTTAACATCACCTGCATTGCCGAAGGCCAACCGATCAATCCGAGCAGCAATTTTCGCCTTTGCGCGACCATCCCGCAAACGGCGGATCCAGTCGGCAAATACCGCCGTCTTGCGAATTTCCAGCAAATTCGAGTGTAGCACATGGGATACAGGCTGCTCAACCGGTCATACGGCAACTTCGCATTGCCGCCAACATCGATTCATACACGCCCAACCCGATTTGGTCCGGTGGTCTTCTTGTTTTCATCGATGCTCCACTACTCTCAGGATGAGTTGTACGAGACCTAAATGGCTTGATTAGGGGAGCTTATCTGCACCCGAACGCCAACCAAGGCCATGACAAAAAACGCGGTTCGGCAATGACTTGACATACTAGTAAACAAGCGTGTATATATACGCTAGATGTTGCGTATAAAGACATCGCGTTTCGCGGCCCAGGTCGCAATTGGCGGGTAAACGTAGCCGCTGAGATTACAGGTCTTTCACAATCGACGTGAGCGCGTTGTTCTCAGCACAACGCGGCGCAGGTGCCGCTGCTTCGCTCGCGCCAGGCCCTCTCGTTGCCACTTGGTCAGAAGGGAATTGCAGTCGGTTGCCGATTCCCGGCAAGGCAGCGATGAAAACCAAAAAAATAAGGTTGGCCACTTGGCCAGCTTGGACAACCTGATGATTCAGAACGACTTAAGTTGAAAAATCAGCGTGACCAATTGGCCACGCTGGCCGGCACCTTGGCCACCCTGAAGTTGGACCGAAGATTCCGACAGTTTTGACCGCCGATCTGCACGGATGGGAACAAATCTGAGGCTCACGGGAAACAAAAAAAATGCATGAGCCCCTTGAGCCCCTTGGGACTCTTCGCGATTCCATTGGACTTAGCGCAACCGGTTGATGAGCCCCTTCGAGGAAATCTGAGCTCCTTCGATGAGCCACTTCGAAGGCATGAGCCACTTCGAAGAAGTCAACAATGACTATCAAGGATAGTGCCTCGCTTAGGCCTCTTTGAGCGATTTTCCGCATTCCAGGCAGAATGGATTCCCCCGCGGCGTGATTAACTTGCAAAATGGGCACAGCCGCGGCACCGCAAATTGCTCCGACTGAGATTGCCTGCCGGCCATTAGCTTTTTGAAGAAGTCGGTGATCGCGGAAAGCCGTCGGCGAGAACCGTTTCGGAACGAGTTAGTAAAGACTTCCATTTCATCGACCCTTGGACTCTCTTCGAATGAGCTTGCAACAACTCAGCGTGACAGCTTAGGGTGCGGAAGTCTGTATAAAATTGCTCACTGCAATTTCAATACGCCAACTGGAAGACAACACGAACCATCGTCGTGGTATCCACGGGCTGGCCGTTTTCGGTTGCCGGGTTGAACTTCATCCGCTCGGCGGCGCGCACTGCGGCTTCATCGAGGCCGTGTCCCAGGCCGCGCACCACGCGCACGACCTCACATTCACCATTGGCGAGAAACGCGACCTGCAGCAACACCTCGCCTTCGATCTTGAGCAGCCGTGCTTCGTCGGTGTACTCTGGGTCGGGCTTTGCGATCACCTTTGCCGGAGTGGAGATCGGCTTGTCGTCCTGGCGAACCGGCTTCAACACCGCCATCGCCGGTGGTTGGTCAATGCTCGTGCGGATGACTTCTCGACCGGGCAAGGCCTTATCGCGGCCACCGGGTCCGCGGCCGGGGATTGAACGGCCGCCATCAAGATTGACAGGGCCGGCCAGCATTGGTCCGTGGCCATGGCCGCCCGGGACTCCAGGGCCCTCGCCTCCCGGACCACCGGTTCCAAAAGGTGAACCGAGCCGGGCAATCCTTAGTTTCGCTGTCGGCAAGCCAGTGCCCGGCACTCCAAACGGATCCCCCAGAGCAGTGGGTCTTGCGTCTCCGGGCGAAGGGGTTTTGTGGAGACTTTCCAGCCCCGGACTTGCAAGGACTGCAGTCGGATGTACGACGCGCACCTTGCCGGCCTCCGGACCAAGCGGCAGCATTTTCGCGACGTCCAGCGCCTGCAGTCTGGGTACGGCGGTTTCTTCGGGCGTGGAGGTCCTGATCGATGTCGACGGTTTCATGATGGGCAGCCGGCTCGCAGTCAGTATTGGTTCCTCGATCTTTGGTGCGTCCGGCGCCGGAGGAGGAGGCGGTAACTCCCTTAGCGGGCGCGCCGGTGCCGGTCGGGGCGGGCGGGTGCTAACCAGCAGAACCGGAGACCCCAGCGACGGACCGATGAGTTTCAGCGTGTCCGGCAGCAGGAATCCGACGTTCAGCAGTAGCAGCATCACCATCGCTTGCATGCCATAGCTGGTAACCAACGATCTCCAATTCAGTTTGTATTCGGGCAGTAGCGTTAACGGTGCGCCAAAGTTATCCATAGTGATCCTTCCCATGCAATTGCCGATGGTTTCTCGCAGCTCATAAGCTTCGTCGCGGCAGGCCGCGCAGCGGCGCAGGTGAAGCATTACCTCATCTGCGGCGTCGTCGAGCAGCCACTCCGTGATTTGTTCGTCGTTCAAGTGCATAAAGCAGTCGTTAGTCGTTTGTCATTCGTCGTCAGTCCTATCCTGAAGGCACACCTGTAGCGCAGGCCGCAAATTCCGGCTTTGGGGCACCGCACCTAGCTTGTGTGCATCAATTCGAGAACCCACATCACGGCGACTGGCGGGAATCAGTACGCCAACTGGAACACCACATGAATCGTGGCGGTTGTGTCCACCGCCTGGCCATTGCTGGTGGCGGGATTAAACTTGATCTGCTGCGCAGCTCGAATCGCAGCCTCATCCAGGCCATGGCCGAGGCCCCGGACTACGCGCAGGACCTTGCAGTCGCCGTTCGCCTGGAACGTGACCTCCAGTAGCACTTCGCCTTCGAGTTTCAGCTCGCGTGCCTCCGCTGAGTACACTGGACTCGGCTTCGAAATAACGTGCACTGGAGTGGTCGTGGGCTTCTCCTCAACTGGAGCGATCTTTCTGACCTCAGCGATCTGGGTGTTGAGGCCGGCATCGGCAACTACTTTCCTGCCGCCTCCTCCACCTCTTGAACTAGCGCTGTTTCCAGTGGCAATTCCGTTCCCGAAGCCGGTGCTGGGAATGATGCCCTTGGCGCCGTTCTTACCGCCGCCGCCGTTGCCATAGCCGGGTCCCATCGGCAGGTCGAAGGACGAACCCGCCCCGCCTTGCGAGACAACCAGATGCGCGCCAGCCTTGCCGACGCCCTTCACGCCGAACGGATCCCCGAAGCCGCCGGTTTGCACCTGGCTTGCCGGCCGTTGCGCGATGGTGGGAGTGGCTTGGCTGCCTGTCGACATCGCCGAATTGGTGTGCACGATCTTTATTTTGCCGGCATCAGGGGTGGAAGGAAGAACCTTGGAAACGTCAGGGGCTTTCACTTCCGGAGCTTTTGTTTCTTCAACTTCCGGCGGCTTCTCCCGCTGGATGGGCTTCACAATCTTCAGATCTGCGACGAGCTTTGGTTCTTCGAGCTGGGGCGTTTCCATTTTGGGTGGAGGCGGCATCAGTTCTTTGGGCGGCCGCACTGCGGGGCGCTCCGGCTTGGGCACGTCCATCAACTGAATCACCTCGGCCACGGAAGGGCTGACCAGCTTGATGGTACCGGGGAGGATGATGCTGATATTCAAAAGCAGAGCGACGGCGAGCGCCTGCAAGCCATAGCTGGTGAGCAGTGAACTGAAGCTGAGCTTCTGCTCGGGCAAAAGCGTTAGCATGTGGCCGTTGCCGATTGCGGGCGAGGCGGGAGACAAACCGTAGCCGGGAACGGTGGCGGCAAACGCAGCCGCCGCCTGGCTTTCCACAGACGCCCGAAAAGCTCCCAGCCTTTCGCGAAGGCCGTGGGCTTCGCCTCTGCAGGCAGAGCACTGTCCCATATGGCCCAGCACTGCGTCGTTGGCGCTGTCCAGAAGCCAGTCGGTGAATTGTTCGTCGCTCAAATGCGCGGTCATATCGATTCCTTTACTTCCTTAAGGCGCCGCAGGGCGGCGACCGAACGGGCCAGGTGCGATTTCACTGTGCCCACTTCTATATCCATGGTTGCGGCAACCTCCTCCAGGCTGAGTTCTTCAACAAAGCGCAGCAGAAACGCGGTCCGCTGCTGTTCGGATAACGACGCCGTCAATGCCAGTACATGGTCTGCTTCCTCACGTCCGAGCAGTATCCTTTCCGGTGAAGGCGCCAAAGATATCATGCCCATTCCGTCTGGCCTGGACGACCCCAGGAGCCTTTGCCAGAAGCTCTGCCGCCGGTTCCGGCGGTAATCGCTGACCAGGTTCAGGGCAATGCGAACCAGCCAGGTCATCACATTAGCGTCTCCCCGGAAGGTATTCCGGTGCTGGTAGGCACGCAGAAAACATTCCTGGGTGAGGTTGGCGGCGGCATCGGCGTCGCGCAACTCACACCAAAACAGGCGGTAGATTCGGTCCTGATGCACCCGCATCAGGCTGTCAAAGTCATCCACCGAAAGGCCCTCTTGCCGTGCCACGGTCAGGAGCGAGGTTGGCAAGCTTTCTTCCATTCACTAACATTTGACGGATTCCAGGCGTCCGGGATTACACGTGCCGAAAAAAATCAGCAGGGAACATGCAGCAGGCAACGGGACAACCTGACTGAGGAACCACACCTGAGCGGTCCGGTGCAATCGCCGGGGCGGCCCGAGTATGGGAAGATGTTGCATGGCAATCGTACTTCCACGGTTATACGCCATCGTTGACCGGGCTTGTCTCGGCCGTCAGGCTGGCAGCCTGGCGGAGTTTGTGCGGGATCTGGTTGCTGCCGGCGTGGCACTGATTCAATACCGCAACAAGACTGGCGACGCACGAGAAATCTTAGGAGAATCTCGTGAGATCAAGCGAATGGTCGCTGCAACGCCGGGTGGCGAGTCAGTCCGCCTCATTATGAATGACCGCGTTGATCTTTGTCTCGCGGCGGAGTTTGATGGCGTCCATTTGGGGCAGGACGATCTATCGCCGCTGGCCGCCCGGGCCATCCTTGGACCAGATAAGTGTGTGGGGATCTCTACTCATAACGCCAAGCAGGTGGAGGAGAGCGATAAATGGCTGGTAGACTACATTGCCGTCGGGCCGATATTTACAACCGCTACTAAAGGAAATCCCGATCCAGTGATCGGGCTTGAAGGGCTAAGAACTGCACGGTCCCTTACCGCCAAGCCGTTAGTCGCAATCGGCGGCATCACGCGTGGAAACTCTCGCGCGGTGATTGCAGCCGGCGCCGATTCTATAGCGGTAATCGGGGATCTGCTGCCCGAGCCCAGGCGGGCCGCCGAAGAATTCCTGCGGCTACTTGGATCCGACTAAATCTTCGGCTATTTTCCACAAATTCAAGTATCTTTGGTTAGGCACAAGCGCCACGAAATCGGAGCCGCCATGAAGGCACAGACAGCAACCCCGTTACCAGCAGTGGCCGTGGGCCAGGAGTTCGTCCAGGGCCTTGGTCTTACCAGTGCCACGACGCTGGTGATGGGTTCGATGATTGGCTCCGGCGTATTCATCGTGGCGGCGGATATTGCGCGACAGGTGGACTCCCCGGCCATGCTGATCGGCGCCTGGCTGGTTACCGGATTTTTGACCATTGTGGCCGCACTGTCTTACGGCGAGTTGGCGGCTATGATGCCTCAGGCCGGCGGGCAGTACGTCTATCTGCGCGAGGCGCTCGGACCGCTTTGGGGATGGCTCTACGGCTGGACGCTCTTTATGGTCATCCAGACCGGCACCATCGCGGCGGTTGGCGTTGCCTTCGGAAAGTTTCTCGGTGTCTTCTTCCCATCGGTGTCGGCGACAAACTGGATCTGGCACATTGCACATGTGCCACCAATCCATCTTGGTCCGATGGTACTTGGGAATACGGACGTAGGTCTTAATACCGCCAACCTGGCAGGAATCATTACCATCATTCTGCTCTCCGTGATCAACATTTTCGGCGTTAAGACGGGCGCAATGGTGCAGAACGTGTTCACGTTTGCCAAGGCGGCGGCTTTACTCGGCCTGGTATTGCTCGGCTTGGCGATTGGGCGGAACGCGACAGCACTCGCCGCGAACTTCCATGGAAATTTCTGGCACATTGGGCCGCACCACGCCGATATCTACCTCCACGGCCTCGCGCTCGTCGCTACGCTGCTCGCCGTGGCTCAGGTCGGATCGCTATTCTCTTCAGATGCCTGGAATAATGTCACTTTTACTGCCGGCGAGGTAAGAAACCCGAGCCGTAACTTGCCTCTTTCCCTGGCGCTGGGAACCGGAATCGTCATTGCTCTATATGTTGCGGCGAATTTTGTTTATCTGCTCGTCTTGCCGATGCGGGGTGATCCCAATGGCGCTACGATTCTGGCGCGGGGGATCCAATATGCTGCCGAGGACCGCGTTGGTACTGCGGCGCTCAACGTGATGTTTGGACAGGCCGGTGCTTACATCATGGCCGCTGCCATCCTGGTTTCGACCTTTGGCTGCAACAACGGCCTGATCCTCTCTGGCGCGCGCGTATATTACGCCATGGCCAAGGATGGACTCTTCTTCAAAAGCGCGGCACAACTGCATCCGAGGTATAAGACTCCTGTTGTTTCACTGGCAATGCAGGCTGCCTGGACGTGCCTGTTGTGCCTCTCGGGCACTTACGGCCAGTTGCTCGACTACATCATTTTTGCGGTATTGGTCTTCTACATCCTGACCATCGTCGGGCTGTTTGTATTGCGGCACCGGCAGCCGGACGCGCCCCGTCCTTATCGTGCGATTGGTTATCCTGTTCTGCCCGCGATTTATGTGCTAATGGCTGCGTTCATAGATGTCGTATTATTGCGATACAAGCCCCAATACACATGGCCCGGTCTGGGAATTGTGCTGCTGGGAATTCCGGTGTATTTTGTGTGGCAAGGAAAAACTGTCGCCAGTCGCCGGTAGCCAGTTGTCAGTATTCGCAGCGTGCGTGGCACATTTTAGACTTTGAGGAGATTTTGACGAATGGCAGATCTGCTGGCAAAGAAGCCACTGAGTATCCTGCTGCACGAGGCCAAGGAATCCGGCGAGCACAGCCTTAAACGCACTCTGGGAGTCTTTCAGCTCACCGCGCTGGGCGTAGGGGCAATCATCGGCGCGGGAATTTTTGTCTTCTCGGGATTGGGCGCCCACTACGCCGGTCCAGGGCTGATGCTTTCGTTCGTACTGTCGGGACTTGGATGCGCCTTTGCCGGGCTTTGTTATGCGGAATTTGCGGCGATGATTCCTCTTGCCGGCAGCGCCTACACCTATGCCTACGCAACGCTCGGAGAATTATTCGCGTGGATCATTGGCTGGGATTTGACGCTCGAGTACGCCATGGGCGCCAGCGCGGTATCATCCGGCTGGTCTAACCACTTTGTCGAACTGCTCAACATTTTCAATATTAAGATGCCCCTTTGGTTGGCCTACGACCACTGGACGGCTCTTAAGACTGCGGAGCAAATGGTCGCGCGCCAAATGGCACAGGCCTCTGACCCATCGCTGGTTTCAGGCACCCAACCGTACCTGGATAAGGTCACAGCGATTATTGGAGCGCAATCTGCGGAATTGTTGCAACGTGCTCACGCGCTGTTGAACGCACCCACCGTATTCGGAGTCGAGGTCGGCTTTAACTTGCCGGCTTTTTTGATTGCCCTGGTTATTACCGCGATCCTGGTGATCGGCATCAAGGAAAGCGCGCGCTTCAACGCCACGATTGTCACCATCAAGGTCTCAGTGGTGCTGTTTGTAATTGTCCTGGGGATCAAATATGTAAACGTAAGCAACTGGGGATCGAGTTGGTCGACTTTTGCGCCGCACGGATTGTCCGGTATAGGCGCCGGCGCTGCGTACATTTTCTTTGCCTACATCGGTTTTGACGCGGTATCCACTACAGCGCAGGAAGCCAAGAATCCCCAACGCGACCTGCCCATCGGAATTATCGCTTCGCTGCTGATCTGTACCGTTCTTTATATTGCAGTGGCTGCGGTGCTCACCGGTATGGTTCCCTGGCAGAATGTCAACATTGAAGCTCCCATCGCCCGCGCTTTTGCCGACCGCGGACTTAGCGTCGCGTCGAATATCATCACCCTCGGCGCGTTGGCTGGTCTTACCAGTGTGATGCTGGTGATGCTCCTCGGCCAAACGCGCGTACTCTATTCCATGGCAAAAGACGGGCTGCTGCCGACCAGGTTCTTTGCGGACATTCACCCCAAGTTCCGTACCCCGTGGAAAAATACCATGCTGGTGGGGCTACTTGCCGCGATCGTGGGCAGTCTCACGCCGATCGAAGATATCGGTAAGATGGTCAACATCGGGACTCTTCTGGCATTTGTAATTGTTTGCATGGCGGTCATGATTTTACGCCGGACGAACCCCGACCAGGCGCGTCCTTTCCGTGCTCCCTGGGTACCTCTGCTTCCCATCCTGGGGATACTTACCAATCTCTTGATGATGTGCCAACTGGGATGGTTGAACTGGGCGCGGTTAATCCTCTGGCTCGGAGTTGGGATGATCATCTACTTTGGCTACAGTCGTAAGCACAGCCGGGTGCAGCAGGAATTGGGTACCGGCAGCAGGCGGTAAGCCGCGAGCACCGGCCGCCAAAAGCCTCGGTAGGCTGGCGGCCAGCCCACCCCTTACCCGTAAACCTACGGAACCCCCGGAGAACGCTAACGGCTGATTGTGTCCGAAGCCGCTAGATGTTCAGTTGAAATAAATTCCTCAATCGCAGCAACCCCAAAACTGAGAACTGTAAACTGAGGACTGTCTTGAAGATCCTGCGCCATCTCGCCTACATCTCAATTGGACTTTTTCTGCTCATGTGCATTGGGATCGCCGGCTTTCACTACATTGAGGGATGGGACTGGTTCGACGGTTTTTACATGGTGCTGACCACCATTACTACCATCGGTTATCAGGAGCTGCATCCTTTGTCGCGTGCCGGCCGCTGGTTCAACTCATTCCTGATTATTGGCGGGGTGTCTCTGATGTTCCTGCTGATCGGAACCCTGACCCAGGCTTTGCTAGAATTCGAGCTTCGCAGCTTCTTCGGAAGGCGCAAAATGGAACGCCAGATCGAGAGATTAGCGGATCACTATATCATCTGCGGCGCGGGGCGAGTGGGACGCAGCGTGGCCCGGGAACTGGCACGCAAGCCGGTGCCTTTTGTGATGATTGAGAGCAACGATCAGAAGCTCGCCAAGCCTGCCACCGAAGGGTGGCTGAGTATGATCGGCGACGCCACGCAAACAGCCACGCTTCGGGAAGCGCAGATCGAGCGCGCCAGCGGCCTGGTGGCTGCCACTACGACCGATGCAACCAATGTTTACATCGTGCTGGCCGCCCGCAGCTTGAATCCGCAATTGAAGATTGTTGCCCGCGCCAGTGAGGAAGACGCGGAAAAACACCTGCGCAGCGCGGGCGCGGATACCGTGATCTCGCCTTATCATTTTGCCGGGCATC